>NZ_JBSWXU010000084.1:0-22318 GCF_056160785.1 Mycobacterium sp. ABE4_509
GGAGCCCCCTCGCCGACGCCGGGCACCACCAGCGGCCGGGTCCGGAACTGCGCCGAGGGCGGCGCACTCGAGACCGGTTTGGACGGCGGCACATCCGGCCCCGGGGGTGGGCCGTCGCCGGACGGGGCTTCCGACCCCTGCGAATCCGCCGCGGAACCCGAGTCCTGCTGCGGTGCTTGCCCGTCGGACTCGTCGGTCGCCGCCTCGCCTCCGCCCGGCGGCTCGGGATCGGGTTCCTGATCGGCCGCCTCGGCGGCCTGATCCATCGCATCGTCGAGCCGTTCGGGGTCCAGGCCCGGGTCGTCGAACGGGTCGCGCCGGCGACGGTGCGGCAGCGCCAGTTCGGCGGCCACCCGGATGTCCTGTTCGTCGACCACCGACGCCCCTGGAATCTCTCCCGTCGCGTCGCCCGCCGCGCGCCAGGCCGCGTGCGCCACCGCGGTGCGCGCGACCACCAGATCGGCACGCATCCCGTCGACGTCGAACGCCGCGCACAACGCCGCGATCCGGCGTAATTCACTGTCGGGCAACACCACATCCGGTAGCAGCGCCCGCGCATCGGCGATGCGGACGGCCAACTCGGCATCGGCCCGCGCGTAGCGTTTCGCGAATCCCGCCGGGTCGGCCTCGAAGGCCAGGCGCGAACGGATCACCTCGGTGCGCACCTCGACGTCGCGCGAGGCGGCGACGTCGACGGTCAGCCCGAACCGGTCCAGCAGCTGCGGGCGCAGTTCGCCCTCCTCCGGATTCATCGTGCCGATCAGCACGAACCGGGCCTCGTGACTGTGCGACACACCGTCGCGTTCGATGTGCACCCGCCCCATGGCCGCCGCATCGAGCAGGATGTCGACCAGATGGTCGTGCAGCAGGTTGACCTCGTCGACGTAGAGCACGCCGCGGTGGGCGCGGGCCAGCAGCCCGGGCGAGAAGGCGTGTTCCCCCTCGCTGAGCACCTTGTGCAGGTCGAGCGACCCGATCACGCGGTCCTCGGTGGCGCCGATCGGAAGTTCGACGAGATGCCCGCCCCCCGCATCGCCGAACGCCGCGGTCAGCACCTCGGCCAGACCGCGCACCGCCGTCGACTTGGCGGTGCCCTTCTCACCCCGGATGAGCACCCCGCCGATGTCGGGCCGCACCGCGCACAACACCAGCGCCAGCCGCAGCCGTTCGTGGCCGACCAGCGCACTGAACGGATAGTTCACCTCGGCGCGTTCGGCGACGGTCACGGTTTCACCATCGGCACGTGCGGGATGCCGTCATCGAGGAATTCCTCGCCGGCGCGGACGAACCCGTGCCGGCCGTACATCTCGGCCAGATAGGTCTGCGCGTTGATGTGGCAGGGGTAGTCACCCACCTCGGCCAGCGCCGCGGTCAGCAGCCGGGCGGTGTGCCCGTGGCCGCGGTCGCTGCGCTTGGTGCACACCCGCCCGATGCGGAAGGCCTTCTGCCCCGCCGGATGCTCCTCCATCAAACGTAGTGTCGAAATCACTTGCCCCTCAGGATTTTCCAGCCAGAAATGGCGGGTCTCGGCGAGCAGGTCCCGGCCGTCCAGCTCAGGATAGGGGGTGGCCTGCTCGACGACGAAGACCTCCACGCGCAGCTTGAGCAGCTCGTAGAGCGTTGCGGCGTCCAGGTCCTTGGCCCAGCTGCGACGCAGCGCGACCGTCATCAAGCAGTCACCGTCAGACGCTCGCCGAGGTCGGGGTGTGGCCGGTTCCGGCGACCGAGACGCCGCCGGGCACATCCGGTACACCGCTGGCGGGCTCGTCCAGCTTGAGCACCTTGGTGCCCCATGCCCAGACTTCCTCGAACAGTGCCGGTTCACTCGACAGCGGGGTGCCCAGCGAGGGGACCATCTCCTTGAGCTTGGGCTGCCAGCCCTCGTAACGGTCGGGGAAGCAGCGCTGCATCACGTCGAACATCGCCGGCACCGCGGTCGACGCGCCGGGTGACGCGCCGAGCAGCCCGGCGATGCTGCCGTCGGCGGCCGAGAGCACGGTGGTGCCGAACTCCAGCACGCCGCCCTTGCCCTTGGCCTTGCGGATCACCTGGACGCGCTGACCGGCGATGTCGAGTTCCCAGTCGGCGTCCTGCGCGGTGGGCACGAACTCGCGCAGGGTGTCCACCCGGGCCGCCTCGCTGAGCAGCAGCTGGCCGATCAGGTACTTCAGCAGACCCATCTCGGTGAGGCCCACCCCGAGCATCGACACCAGGTTGTCGGGCCGGACGGAGAACGGCAGATCGGTGATCCTGCCCTGCTTGAGGAACTTGGGCGACCATCCGGCGAACGGCCCGAACAGCAGCCACGATTTGTCGTTGATGACGCGGGTGTCCAAGTGGGGCACCGACATCGGAGGCGCGCCCAGTGGCGGCACGCCGTACACCTTGGCCTGATGACCGGCCGTCAGAGCGGGCTTGCCGGTACGCAGCCACTGGCCGCCGACCGGGAAGCCGCCGAAACCTTTGGACTCCTTGATGCCGGCCTTCTGCAACAGCGGCAGCGCGCCGCCGCCGGCCCCGACGAAGACGAACTTGGCGTCGAAAGTGCGCTTGCGGTCGGTGCGCCGGTTGACGACCTTCACCCTCCAGGTCCCGTCGGAGTTCTTGGTCAGGTCGGTGACCTCGTGGCCGAACAGGGTCGACATACCCTGCTTGGCACCGAAACCGATCAGCTGGCGCGACAGCGCACCGAAGTCGACGTCGGTGCCGTCCTGGGTCCAGTTGAGCCCGACCGGCTCGGAGAAGTCGCGTCCGGCCGCCATCAGCGGCAGCCTGCGGGCGAACTCGTCGCGGTCGTCGATGAACTGCATCGTGGCGAACAACGGGTTGGTGACCAGCGCCTCGTAGCGACGGCGCAGGTAGTCCACGTTGTCCGCGCCCTGCACGAAGCTCACGTGCGGGATCGGGTTGAGGAAGCTGCGGACGTCGGGCAGCACCCCGTTCTCGACGGCGTAGGACCAGAACTGCCGGGAGACCTGGAACTGCTCGTTGACGTTGATGGCCTTGGTGGTGTCGATCGATCCGTCCGGGCGCGCCGGGGTGTAGTTCAACTCACACAGCGCGGAGTGCCCGGTGCCGGCGTTGTTCCAGGCGTCACTGCTCTCGGCGGCCGCACCGTCGAGGCGTTCGACCAACGTCATCGACCAGTCCGGCTCCACCAGACGCAGCAGCGTCGACAGCGTCGCGCTCATGATGCCCGCCCCCACCAGCAGGACGTCGGTCTTCTCCGGTTCAGACAACTCGTCGGTCCTTCGCAGTCGCGGCCCGTAGATCACGGCTTACCGGTGTTCAGGTTATCCCGCGGGACTCGGAGACCACCTGGCGACCATCGCCACACGGCGCCGTGGGCATCCCGGATCGGCATTAGGGTGGCAGACGTGTCTGGATGGGAGCCCGATGTGCTGCCCGGATACTGGCAGTCGACGTTCGAGCTGGGCCCCGATCCCGATGGCCAGGGTGAGCTGGTGGCGACGCTGGTCAGCCGGGGACACCCCGGTGACGACGCAGCGCGCAACGCCCGCGACGTGGTGCTCGTGGTGCACGGATTCACCGACTACTTCTTCCACACCGAGCTGGCCGACCACTTCGCCTCCCGCGGCTTCCGGGTCTACGCGCTTGACCTGCACAAATGTGGCCGCTCCCACCGGCCTGGCCAGACCCCGCACTTCACCACCGACCTGACCCGCTACGACGTCGAGCTCGAGCGCGCGCTGGCCCTCATCGCGGCGGTGTCGCCGGCCCGGGTGCTGGTGTACGGGCACTCGGCCGGCGGACTGGTGACGTCGCTATGGCTGGATCGGATGTGCCGCCGCGGGGCCACCGCCGGCGCCGGTGTGACCGGCCTGGTGCTCAACAGCCCCTGGCTGGACCTGCAGGGGCATCCGTTTCTGCGCTCGGCGCCGACGTCGGTGGCACTGCAGGCGCTGGGGCGGCTGCGCAAGCACACCGTGGTGCGCCGGCCCACCAGCGGCGGCTACGGCGCCACCCTGCACCGCGACTACGACGGCGAGTTCGAATACAGCCTCACCTGGAAGCCGATCGGCGGTTTCCCGGTGACCTTCGGCTGGCTGCACGCGATCCGGCGTGGCCAGGCCCGCCTGCACCGCGGCCTGGATGTCGGCGTGCCCAACCTGATCCTGCGGTCGGACCGCACTGTGCGCGAGGTCGCCGACCCGGCCGCCATCCAGCGCGGCG
This sequence comes from Mycobacterium sp. ABE4_509, assembly GCF_056160785.1. NCBI lineage: Bacteria > Bacillati > Actinomycetota > Actinomycetes > Mycobacteriales > Mycobacteriaceae > Mycobacterium > Mycobacterium sp. ABE4_509. Next base: position 4,195 of record NZ_JBSWXU010000084.1, read on the forward strand.
ACGCCGTCCTCGACGTGGCACAGATCGCCCGCTGGGCGGGCTGCATCGGCAACCGCACCACGGTGGCCCCGATCGTGGACGCCAAGCACGACGTGTTCCTGTCGGTGCCCGAGTCCCGCCGCGCCGCCTACGCCGAGTTGGACCGCTGGCTGGACTGGTACCGCGGTGTGCACCTCGACGGCTGCGCGGCAACCCAATCGGGGGACGGGAGCGACGGCAATGGCTGACTTCGACATCGCGATCATCGGAACGGGATCGGGCAACTCGCTGCTCGACGAACGTTATGCCGACAAGCGGGTGGCGATCTGTGAGGAAGGCGTGTTCGGCGGGACGTGTCTGAACGTGGGCTGCATCCCTACCAAGATGTTCGTCTACGCCGCCGGGGTGGCCCAGCAGGTCCGCGGTTCGGGCCGGTTCGGCGTCGACGCCCACATCGACGAGGTGCACTGGCCCGACATCGTGTCGCGGGTGTTCGGCCGCATCGATCCGCTGGCCGCCGGCGGCGAGCAGTACCGGCGTTCCTCCCCGAACGTCGAGGTGTTCGCGAGCCACACCCGCTTCGCCGCGCCCGCCGCGGACGGGTCCTACCGGCTGCGCACCGACGCCGGCGACGAGTTCAGCGCCGAGCAGGTGGTCATCGCCGCGGGGGCCCGCGCGACGGTGCCCCCGGCGATCGCCGACTGCGGGGTGCCCTTTCACACCAGCGACACCATCATGCGGATCCCCGAGTTGCCCGAACACATCGTCATCGTCGGTGGCGGTTTCGTGGCCGCGGAGTTCGCGCACGTGTTCTCCGCGCTCGGGTCACACGTGACGATCGTGCTGCGCGGCACGACGATGCTCAGTCACTGCGACGACACCGTCTGCGAACGGTTCACCGACATCGCGAGCCGCAAGTGGGAGATCCACAGCCGCCGCAACATCCTTCGCGGCTCCTCCGGCCCGGCCGGGGTCACCCTGGACCTCGACGACGGTTCGACGCTGCGCGCCGACGCACTGCTGGTCGCCACGGGGCGGGTGCCCAACGGCGATCTGCTCGACGCGCACCTCGCCGGGGTGGAGGTCTCGGCAGGCCTGGTCACCGTCGACGACTACCAGCGCACCACCGCCCGCAACATCTTCGCGCTCGGTGACGTGAGTTCGCCGTACCAGCTCAAACACGTCGCCAACCACGAGGCGCGGGTGGTCAAGAACAACCTGCTGGCCGACTGGGACGACACCGAGAACCTGATGCCGGCCAACCACCGCAACGTGCCCTCGGCGGTGTTCACCGAACCGCAGATCGCCTGTGTCGGACTCACCGAGAACGAGGCCCGCGCAGCCGGCTACCGCATCCGGTCCAAGGTGCAGGACTACGGCGACGTCGCCTACGGATGGGCGATGGAGGACTCGACCGGCTTCGCCAAGCTGATCGTCGACGACGACACCGGGCTGCTGCTGGGCGCCCACATCATGGGCCACCAGGCGTCGTCGATCATCCAGCCGATCATCCAGGCCATGGCGTTCGACCTGCCCGCCCAGGACATGGCACGCGGCCAGTACTGGATTCACCCGGCGCTGCCGGAGGTGGTGGAGAACGCGCTGCTGGCGCTGTGCGACGAGCGGCCCTGGCCGCCGCCGCGCCGGCACTGACCGCCGCCACTGACCGCCGAAACGGCATTCCGGCAGGCGCGCTCTCGCACTTTCGCTGCCGGAATGCCAGTTCGGCGAGCTCGGTTGGTTCGCGTCAGCGGGAGCCGACGGTGAACCCCCACGGCAGTTCGAGGCGGTGCCTGGCGAGCAGTTCGGCGTCCGAGAGCACCTCGGCCACCGGGCCGTCGGCGACGATGACACCGCGGTCCATCACGATCGCCCGGTCGCACAGCTGCGCAGCGTAGGGCAGGTCGTGGGTGACGATCAACATCGTCGCGTCCAGCCCCGCCAGCGTCTCGGCGAGCTCACGCCGGGCCACCGGGTCGAGGTTCGCCGACGGCTCATCGAGCACCAGAATCTCGGGCTCGCAGGCCAATACGGTGGCCAGCGCGGCGCGTCGGCGCTGGCCGCCGGACATGTGTGCCGGGCTCCGGTCGGCCAGCTCGGTCATCGACACGATGTCGAGGGCGTCGCGGACCCGGGCCGCCAACTCCTCGCCGCGCAGACCGAAGTTGGCCGGGCCGAACGCGACATCCTGGGCCAGGGTGGGCATGAACAACTGGTCGTCGGGATCCTGGAAGACCAGCCCGACGCGGCGCCTGATGTCGCGCAACGTGTTGCGCGACAGCACTGTCCCGCCGATCTCGACGGCGCCGGCCGATGCGGTCAGCACGCCGTTGAGGTGCAGCATCAGCGTGGTCTTGCCCGCGCCGTTGGGTCCCAGCAGCGCCACCCGCTCCCCCGGCGCCACATCCAGGTCGATGCCGTCGAGCGCCACGTGACCGTCGGGGTAGCTGTAGCGCAGCCCCTGTACCCGCACCGACGGGACGCTCATCGCGCCACCCAGGCGCTGACCGCCACCAGCACCGCCGCCGAGGCCGGCACCAGCGCAAGCACCCACTGCCGCGACGAGGCGGCCACCGCACAGCCCGCCCCGACCGCCAGCGGCGGCACCTGACCGTCGAAGCCTCGGGAGAGCATCGCCAGATAGACCCGCTCGCCGCGTTCATAGGAGCGCAGGAACAACGAGCCGACGCCTTTGGCGGTCGCGCCGATCTGATGCATCATCCGCGGTGAGTCACCGCGGGAGATGCGCGCCATCCGCATCCGCCGGGCCTCGGCGGCCAGCACGTCGATGTAGCGGATCATCAGCGTCAGCACCGACACGATGACACCGGGAACACGCAACCTGCTCAGCGCGATCGGCAGTTCGCGCGCCGACGTCGTGGCGGCCACCGTCAGCGAGGCCGCGACGCCGAGGGTTCCCTTGGCCACGATTCCCCACGCCGCGTAGAGACCGGCCACCGACAACTCGACCCCGGCGACGGTCACCCGTTCACCACCCTCGGCGAACGGCAACAGCACCGCCAGCACCACGAACGGCACCTCGATCAGCATCCGCGGCAGGACCCAGCGCAGCGGGATCTGGGCCACCCGCCAGGTGAGCAGAACGATTAGGGCGAACAGCCCGAAGGGCCAGATCAGCTCCCGCGGGGTGGCGACCACCGCCAGCACGAACACCACCAGACAGACGACCTTGACCTCGCCCGGCAGCCGGTGCACCGGTGAGTCCCCGTCACGGTAGAGCGGGTGCGAGTGGCCGCCAGCCACGTCAGTCTCCGGTCTTGCTGTGGGCCCTACCCCGCGAGCGGGCGATCAGCCAGAAGATTCCGCCGGCCACCAGCACGGTCACCAGCACCCCGATGATCCCGGCGAATCCGCCGGTGCCGTCCTGGCCGCCCAGCGCGTAGTCGGCCAGCGGGGAACCGGCCAGCGAGTGCTCCTCGGCGTGCTGGGCGATGCAGTCACCGCGCAACTCTTCCCCGCCGGCGGTCTCGACGACCTCGCATCCCTGCAACGTCGCCGAATCCAGGCCGTCGGGGTTCGAACTGGCCAGGTAGGACACGCCACCGGCGATGAGCAGGGTGACCACGGCGAACCCGATCCAGAAGAACCAGCGCCGATGCGTCGACTCGGTCATGCGTTCGTCCCCACCTTCGCCGGGTTGGTGCGCAACAGGTAGACCAGGTCGGGGCGGGCCCGCACCACAGCCATCACGGTCAGCGCGGTGATGATCCCCTCCCCGACTCCGATCAGCACGTGGGTGCCGAACATGTAGGCCGCCACCGTCCCCAGCGATGTCGTGGCCGCACCGCCGAGGGCGTACTCGAGCACGAAACCCATCGCGGCGCAGACGGTTCCGACGACCGCAGCGACGAACGAGAGCGCCCCGAGGGCCGGCACGCCGACCTCGCCCCTGGTGCGCAGCAGCCGGTAGGCCAGCAGCGCGGTGCCGTAGCCGGCCGCCACACCGATGACGGACATGTTGACGATGTTGGTACCCAGCGCGGTCACCCCGCCGTCGGCGAACAGCAGCGCCTGCACGATGAGGACCACCGCCACACACAGGGCCCCGGTGAAGGGCCCGACGAGGATCGCGGCCAGCGCGCCACCGAGCAGGTGCCCGCTGACGCCCGGCAGGATCGGGAAGTTCACCATCTGGACCGCGAAGATGAAGGCCGCGACCAATCCGGCCAGCGGCACCGTCCGCTCGTCGAGCTCGGTGCGTGCCCGGTAGGCACAGACACCGAGCGCAACGACGGCGATCGCGACGAACGCCACCGAGACGGGCGCGTTGACGATGCCGTCGCTCATGTGCATGGCAAGGGTCTGCGCGTTCACACCAGCACCCTATTCCGCGGTCTGAACATCTGTCTAGCTGATCAGATGACCAGCGGGGAACTGCCCGACCGGGCAGGGCGACCGCCTCACTGCACGGTGGCGCGATCGCCGTCGGGTGTCAGGACGAACCATTCGGCGCCGAACAGGTCCACTGCGTGCCCGTTGATCTCCCCGGGCATGCCGTCACCGACGTACCAGTACAGCGGATGACCCTGGTAGGTCACCTGCTGACTGCCGTCCCGGCGGGCGGTGGTCTGTACCTGCGCCACCTGGATCCCGATGCCGCCGGATGCGTCACCGTCGGCCAGCAACGGCAGCCAGGTGTCGGCGCAGTCGTCGTAGCAGGTGGACTCCCCGGGGGAATCGGCCGACGACGCGTAGACCGTGCGGCCCACCCCGTCGACCACGATGGGGCCCAATCCGTCCACCTCGTCGATCTCCAGCCATCGGCCACCGACCGGCGGGATCCGGTCGGTCGACGGCGGCGGGGTCGGAGCCTCGGCCCCGAACGAGGCGGCCGGCGGGGACGGCGTCGAGGTCTGCACCTGGGTGGTCTCGGCGCCGCGGTTGTCCAGCGAACAGCCCCCGAGAGCGACCGCCGCGACGGCAAGGGGCACCGAAACCGTCCACCTACGCGTCATGGGGACCCGCGTTCCCCGCGACCGCCCCCTCCCAAACACCACGAACAACACCGCGGGGGCTCAATCGAGGCCCGATCCGTCGCCGGTCGCCGGTGAGTCCGCCGACCTCGATGCGCCGCGCCGGCGCCGCGATCGCTGCCACCCGGCACCGATCACGACCAACGCCGTCAATGCGGCCAGCAGTGACCAGACCCCGAGCGCGTCGACGGCACCGGCGAGCCAGGTCTGCACCGCACCGGCGGTCTCGATCACCGGGTCGGCCGCGTCGCCGTCGGCGAAGAACAGCCGGACCTCGTAGATCCCGTAGTACGTCACGTACAACCCGGTCAGCAGCACCACCACCCCCGCAATCCGGTTGACGTGCGGCAGTATTCGCCGGATCGCGCCGCCGGCGCCCGGCCCGACCAGCGCCACGGCCAGCGCCGCGACGCCGACGGTGATGGTCATTCCGGCCGCGTAAGCGAGGAAACCCAGAATGCCGGTGACGACGTCGCCGCGGCGCACGGTGGTGCCGATGACCGCAAGAAACGGTGCGATCGTGCACGACAGCGAGGCCACCGCATAACCCACCCCGTAGCCGTACATCGAACGCAGTCGCGCCGTCGGCGCACCGCCGGACCCCTTCGGCAGGACCACGGTGATGTCCCGGCCCGACAGCAACCACGCCGCAACGCCGATCAGGGCGACACCGATGACGATCGTGAAGTAGGGCAGGTAACGCTGCGCCGACGAGACCAGCGGCGAGACCACCAGCCCGAAGACCCCGAACACAGTGACGAATCCGGCGGCCATGGACACCGTCGCCGCGCCCGCGCGGGCCAGTGCCGCGGGGCGCGAAGGGGATTCGGCGCCCCCGGCGATGACCAGACCGAGATAGCCCGGCAGAAACGCGAAGCCGCACGGGTTCAGTGCGGCCACCAGCCCCGCGCCCAGCGCGAAACCGATCACGGCGGTGTCGATCATCCTCCCGACAACGCGCCGACCCGCTCGGCCAACTCCGACTCGGACATGCTGCCGGGCACGACGTCGACGTTGCCGGCGGCGTCGACGAACGCGAACGCCGGCTGGCGGGTGACGCCGAACTTCGCCCACACCGCACCGTCGACATCGGCGAGTTGGGTGAAGTCCTCGACCGGATAGCGGTCGACGAACTGCTGCATCGCCGCCGGCTCGTCCAGGCCTGCGACGCCGATGAATCGCACGCCGGGATTGTCTGCCGCGCTCTGCGCCACCACCGGCGCCTCCCGCTGGCACGTCGGACACCACGGGGCCCAGAACCACAGTACCGCGGGAGCGCCCAGCAGGCTCTCCCCCGAGAACTGCTCGCCGTCGAGCGTGGTGGCGCTGAACTGCAGCTGCGCCGGAACCGACACATCAGCCGGGCCCGTCGGCGCGGGCGCCTGCGTCGATGCGGCCGGGCCGGCCACCGCGGATTCCGGCGACGAGGACACCGACGAGGGCGCGGTCTCGGCGGCGCACCCACTGAACAAGCCGATGCTCAGCATCACCGCGATCGCCATCCGAATCACTGCAGATCCTTCCCGTGCCGGGCCAGTCGATGAGCCGACGTCACCGGTGCCGGGCTGCGACCACGTCGCGGCCGGCACCGCAGCCGGGGGTTCCAGCATGGTCACAGTCTCCGGCAACCGACAGGCCGACATCATGACAATTCGGTGACCTGCCCCGCCGGAGCTCACCGAGATCAGCGACATCCGGGACATCTGGGCAGGCACCGACATTGCCCACGAACACCTCACTGACCGTGGTCTACTGCGAAGATGTCCGCATTCGCCCCCGGCGACGTCGTGTCCCCTCGACACCTGAGAGCCATCGACGACACCGCGGTCCCGGTACCCGACCCCGACCGTCTCGTCCACCTGCAGTTCCGCCGGTTCGCCGGCTGCCCCATCTGCCACCTGCACATCCGGTCCGTCGCACAGCGCCACGACGAGATCGTCGCGGCCGGGGTCACCGAAGTCGTCGTCTTCCACTCGGCAGCCGAACCGCTGCGCAGATACCAACCGGACCTGCCGTTCGCGGTCGTCGCCGACCCGGATCGGCGACTCTACGACGAGTTCGGGGTCGGAACGTCCCTGGCCTCGGTCGCCCACCCCCGCGCCTGGCTGGCCGCGGCGCGGGGAGCGAGGCGCCAGAGCTCGCTGACCGCCGGGGTAGGCCGTGGTGAGGACCATCTCGGCTTACCGGCCGACTTCCTGATCGCCCCCGACGGGCAACTGCTGGCCGCCAAGTACGGCACCCACGCCGACGATCAGTGGCCGGTCGCCGAGATCCTCGACCTGGCGCGCCGGTTCGGCTAGCTGCGCTGCCAGAGGCAGAAGCCGCTGAGCTTGACGGTGTACAAGGCCGTGGTCGCCTCGAAGGTGAGCGGCTGACCCGGATCACCGGTGCGGGTCTGCGGCTCACTGGTCTTGTCCGGTCCGCCGGTGACGTCGAAATATTCTGCGCTGCAGACTCCGTCCGGCTGCTGCGGGGTACCGGTCCACTGCCCGGCCATCACCTCGGGGTTTCGGATGCCCTGTCCCCGCAACGTGAGTTCCGGACCGGAGGTCAGCCACCGATCGGAGTCGGGGTACTCGCCGGTGAAAGCCTGCCACGTCCCGCCGGTGCACTCGAGCAGGTTCTTTCGATTGCTCGGGTCGCCGGGCTGCGGCGGCAGCGCGGTGAGTGCGCCGTACTGACCGGTCGGGCAGGTCGCGCCCGGCTGTGGTGGCCCGGCGGGTTCCGCCGGAGTGGCGTTCCCCGGATCCGCGTGTGCGCACGCGACCACCATCGTGGTTGCCGCCAGTGCCGTGGCGCCCGCCGTCAGGGCCAGAAGGTGCCGGCTCATAGGGACTCGGTGACTTCGAGCCTGCTCAGGTCCGCACGCATCATCCGGACGTTGTAGTCATTCCACTGCGAGACGTTGTAGTACAGGTACTTCTCGTTACCGGCACCCAGTTGATCGGTACCGGAGAGCGGGTGGATCATCGGCGCGTACATCGACGTGTTCTGGCCGGCTCCGGCGTTGCCCTGCAGGACCGTCGACTTCGACCACTCGCCCTGTGGCGAATCGGACACCCGCATCACCACGTTGTTGCCACCATCGGTGTAGACCACCACGTAGTTGTCGAGGTACTCGTTGTACTGCACCGACATCTCGCTGACGTTGCCGCTGCTGCCGCCCGCCGAGAAGATGCCGCCCGGTGCGAACCCGGCCGGATAGATCCACTTGAGGAAGCTGACGAACGGAGCCAGGATGGCGCCGATGATGCCGGTCTCCGGGAAGATCGAGCCGGTGCTGCCTTCCGACGAGATCACCGCGGTGGCAGCCGACGGGTCGCCCTTGACCCAGTTGCCGGTGTCGTCCTCGTTGTTCCCGGCGAAGTACTGGTACTCAGCGAGGTCGGTGATCTGACTTTCCGGCACGCGGGCCACGTAGGCCGAACCCTGCCGGCCGGACGGGGTGCCGTACACGTAGACGTAGCGCTCGGTCTGCTCCGGTGTGGTCCAGGAGTCGGGGTCGTCCGGATTGCCGTACATCATGGCGTTCTGCTGGAAGCGGGCGTTGCCACCAGACGATCTGCGGACGGTGTCCTCGTCGATGGTCCAGGTTTTTCCGCCATCCTCGGAGACGGCGACCGCCGACCAGTTGGTGGTCCAACTGCCGGCCTGACCCCATTGCTTGATCGACATCACGGTGGCGTACTGATAGTTGACGGTGTTGCCGTCCTCGTCGACCTGCGGCTCACCGTCGTCGTCCAGCACCGGCCCACCGGCGATGGCCGCTGTCGGAATCAGCGTGTATGTCGTGGTCCGTTCCAGGCGGTCGATCCGTTGGATCTCGCTGTCGGGGACGATCTGGGTGGCCCCGGCGCGGTTGCCGTCCGGGTTGCCGGTGACCGTCCAGCGCTGCGGGTTCCACCAGGTGTTGTCGGCGTAGATGCCGCCAGGGCTGATCACCGCATCGCTGAACTGCAGCCCGTTGTTCAGGTTCAGGTCTGTCGAGCGCAGCAGCACGTTGTCGCGCCAGCCCCGGTTCGACGCCGGATCGGCCACGTCGTAGGTGTCACCGAACAGGGCGTAGACGATGGGCTTGCCTTCGCTGTCGGTGCTGCCGACCCACATGATTCCCAGGTCGGTACCGCCGACGTACCACACGTCGGTGGGGCCGGTGCCCGAGCCGTTGCCGGTGGTCCAGCCGGTTTGTGTCGAACTCGTCGAGCCGGAGATCACCGGTGCGGGGGTCTGCCCCGGATTCTGTTGCCACTCGTCGTCGGCCACCAGCGCGGCGGCCAGCAACGCGACCTCGGCGTCGGCCGGTGTCGGCAAGACAGTTCCGTCGACAGACTTCAGTGCGACGCCATCGGGGCCATCGGGATTGACGTCCTTCTGGGATTCGCGGCGGGTCCAGGCGGCGAGCGCCCACGCCAGCGGCACCTGACCGCCCCAGGGGGCGCCCGGCAGGCTGCCGGTGAACGGCGCAGCGGCCATCGTCAGCAGTCCGGTGACCAGCTGTGGGACCTCCGCCGCGGCGGTCCCGTTCGTTGGTGTGGCCAGCGCGGGGTCGCCCGAAGCCGTGGCGGTCAGCACCGGTGCGCTGGCCAGCGTCACTGCGGGCTCCAGCGTCGCGCGCAGCGACTCGGATGCTCGGCGGCCACGGCCGGCGGCCTCTTCCACGACACCGTTCGCGGCGTCCTGCAGGGCCTGCGCCGGTGAATCTGCGGCGAAGCCAGTGCCCTTCGGTGCGGTGACCTGGGTCAGCGGTTCACGTCGGGAATCGGTTGCGCGGTTCGCTCTGCTGCGCGATTCGGGCTCCGATTCGTCAACTGCGCCCTCGGCGGCCGGAGCGGAGTCCGCCTCGTTGTCCACCGCCTCTGGTTGTGCACCGCGGTCCCCGGTCGGCTCCGTATCGGCATCGCCGAGGTCCTCGCTGGTGTCCGAGTCGGCATCAGTGACGTCCTCGCCGACGCCGGACTCGAGGTCCGATTCGAGTTCCGAGTCGAGGTCCGACTCGAGCTCCGATTCAAGCTCCGACTCGACGTCTGTGTCGGGGGCCCCGCCCTGCCGGTCGGCGGTCCGTTCGGCGCGGGACCCGGCCCTGTTGCGGATCCGTTCGGCGACCGAGGGCACGGAGCGGCCGGGCTCGGCGTCGGACGAGTCGGACGTGGAGTCGGTGTCCCGCGGCGTGCGGCTACCGCCATCCCCGCCGGAGCTGTCTGAGCTGCCGGCCGAACTGCCGCCGTCGGCGCCGTCCGCCCAGGCGATCCCGGCCCCGCTGGTCAGCGCAGCACCGATACCCAAGGCGACAGCCAGGGCTCCGACACGGCCGATGTGCTTGGTTGACTCCATGACGCTCCGTAACTGATCTACCCGCCAAACCCGGCCTGGTACGGGAATTTACCGAGCTTCGTCCGAAGCCGCGGCCAAATGGGGCCGAGTTGTCCAAGGTGTTGTTCTGAACTGCGATATCGGGACGGTACAACGCCCATCAAGAGAATCGTTGTGACGTTAGGGCAACGTTACACACTTAGCTGTGTGCAACACCGCCGCGTCAGGCCCGGCGGGTTTCGCCACGGCCGGCGGAGGCTAGCCGCGGACCCGTTCGCCGGCCGGATCGTAGAGCGGCCGAAGCGCCACCGAGATCGGGTACAGCGTGCCGCCGACGTTGATCTGGTAGTCGCCGCTGCGCACCCAGTCCCGGTCGGTCACGGCGCCGTCCACCGCGCGCAGGTAGGCCAGCCCGACACACGACCCGACCGTCTGCCCCCACGCCGCCGAAGTCGCCTGCCCGGCGACCTCACCGTTGCGCAGGATCAACTCCCCGCCCCATAGCATCGGCTCCGGGGAGTCGACCCGAAAACTCGCCAGGCGCCGCCGGGGCCCCTCGGCGCGTGCACGCTCCACGGCTTCACGGCCGAGGAAGTCGATGCCGGTGGCCAGCTTGCAGGCGAACAGCAGTCCGGCCTCGACCGGGTTCTCGCTGGGCGACAGCTCGCGGCCGAAGGCCCGGTATCCCTTCTCCAGGCGCAGCGATTCCAGCGCGTAGTAGCCGCCCCGGGCCACCCCGAACTCCTGGCCCGCGGCCATCAGGTCCTCGTATACGCCGACCGCGAATTCAGTGGGAACACAGATCTCCCAACCCAGTTCGCCGACGTAGGTGATCCTGGTGGCGCGCACGGTGGCGTAGCCGAGGGAGATCTCGGCGCTGGTGCCGAATCCGAACGCCTCGTCGGACAGGTCGGCATCGGTCAGCGATTCCAGCAGTGTCCGCGAAGACGGCCCCATCACCCCGAACACCGCATAGGCCGACGTGACGTCGACCAACTGCGTGTTGGCGCCCGCCGGAAAGTGCCGGCGGATCTGGGTGCGGATGTGGTCCTGGTCGCGTTCGCTGCTCGCCGCGCCGCTGACGATCAGGAACTGCTCGGCGGCCGTCCTGGTGACCGTGACGTCGGCCTCGTAGGTGCCGCGCGCGTTGAGCATGCCGGTGTAGACGGTGCTGCCCACTGCGACGCCGACGTCAGCGGTGCACAGCCACTGCAGGGCGGCCTCGGCGTCCGGCCCGACCAGCAGGTACTTGGAGAAGGAGGTCTGATCGAAGACCGTCACCCCGGTGCGGGTGCTGGCCTGTTCGGCCGCCGCGAACTCCAGCCAGTTCGGTTTGCCCCAGGTGTACTCGATAACCGGGTCGCTGCCCGGCGGGGCGAAGAAGTTGGGCCGCTCCCAGCCCATCCTGCTGCCGAAGTTCGCGCCGGCGGCGGACAGCAGGTGGTGCACCGGGGAACGCCGGAACGGCCGGGCGGTGGTCATCTCGCGGTTCGGCCATCCGATCTCGTAGTGGATGCCGAGCACCTCGGCGACGCGGTCGTGCAGCCAGCGGTTGTTGCCGTTGAACGGCGCGAAGCGGCGGATGTCGACCCCGGTCAGGTCCGAGGTCGGGGCTCCGTTGACGATCCATTCCGCCAGCGCGCGGCCCGCGCCCCCCGCGGTGGCGATGCCGACCGAGTTGAATCCCGCACCGACGAAGAAGTTCCGGCATTCGGGCGCCTCACCGAGCACGAACTGGTTGTCCGGGGTGAAGCTCTCGGGACCGTTGTAGAACTTCTTGATTCCGGTCGACTCCAGCGCCGGGATGCGCAGCAGCGCGCTGTTCATCAGGATCTCGAAATGCTCCCAGTCCTCGTCGAGGAGGGCGAACTCGAACGGGTACGGGATCGCATCCGGCGCCACCCACGGCTTGGCCTCGGGCTCGAAGCCACCGATGACCAGCCCGCCGACCTCCTCCTTGAAGTAGGTGTAGCCATCCGGGTCGCGCAGGATGGGTAGGTCGGGGTGCACACCGTCGATGTCCTCGGTGACCACGTAGAAGTGCTCGGCGGAGTGCAGCGGGACGTTGGCGCCGACCATCGCGGCGACCTGTTTGGCCCACTGGCCGGCGCAGTTGACGACGATCTCGGCCTCGATGTCGCCGGCATCGGTGCGCACGGCGCGCACGGCGGCGCCGTCGGTGAGCACGTCGAGCACCCGGACCTTCTCGATGATCCGGCACCCGCGCATCCGGGCTCCCTTGGCCAGCGCGAAGGTCAGGTCGGTGGGGTTGGCCTTGCCGTCCGCCGGCAGCCAGATCGCCCCGACCAGGTCGTCGGTGCGCATCACCGGGTAGCGCGCCAGTGCCTGCGCCGGGGTGAGGAGTTCGCAATCGAGATCGAATGCTGCGGCGTTGGCGGCGGTGCGACGCAGCTGCACCATGCGGTCCTCGGTGCGCGCGACGGTGACCCCGCCGCACTGTTTGTAGCCTGCCGAGAGGCCGGTCTCGGCCTCGAGCTCGGTGTAGAGCGACGTCGAGTACTGGACCAGCCGGGTCATTCCCTCCGAGGCCCGCAGCTGCCCCACCAGGCCGGCGGCGTGCCAGGTGGTTCCGCAGGAAAGCTGGCCCTGTTCGAGCAGCACGACGTCACCGATACCGAGCTTGGTCAGGTGGTAGGCGACGCTGGTGCCGATGACGCCGCCGCCGACGACGACGACGTGGGCGCGTTGCGGCAGCGGTTTCGCTGACGTCATGGGTTCTCTCTTTCCGGTTCCGTCGCTCAGTCGGGGGCCGCGACGTCGTCGAGCAGCCGGGCGTAGGCGGGGCTGCGGAATTCGGCCACTGCCGCCTCGTAGCGCTCCAGCGCCCAGTCCCAGAAGTCGAATTCGATGGCGCTGGAGCCGAATTGGATGCACCCCCACAGCGTCCAGCCGTACTTGGCCACGATGCCCTGCAGGTGGGCCCGGGCGGTCTTGTGCCGCAGCGGGCGACCGTAGTAGGTGGTGACCAGCTCGTCGAGCTGGTCCAGTGAGAGCCCGCACTCGCTCCAGATGTTGCCCAGCTCGAAACACGGGTCGTTGTTTCCGGAGTATTCGTAGTCGATGAGCCACATCCGCTCACCGTCGACGATGAAGTTGCCGGCCAGCAGGTCGTTGTTGCACGGCACCGTCGGCGCGTCGGTGGCGCCCAGGGCGCGTTCGGCGGCGGCGAAGGCCTCGGCGTGGTCGAGGTAGTCGTGCGGAATGCGGAAGCCGTGGGCCCGGGTAGTGGCCAGGTAGGCAGGTTGGCGCTCGAACATGTCGAACCGCCCGGCGAACCGGGGCCCCCGGTGCAGTCGCCGGCAGGTCGCGGCGGCCTGGGCGATGACACCGTCGTTCTGGAAGTCGTCGTTGCTCAACGTCTTTCCGTCCAGGTAGCCGAGCAGCAGCACCCCCAGGTCGGGGCGGTAGTCGATGACGGGGGCACCGACACCGGCTTTCTCGGCCGCCACGCTGTTGTGGTGTTCACGGTCGCGGTCGATGCCGAGCAGGTTGGCGCCGGTGTCCACGCAGCGTGCGACGTACACCGCTCCCGGGGTGCTGACCTTGACGTTGCGGTTGGTCAGGCCGCCGGACAGTTCTTCGAGGTTCCGCGGCCTGCCCGCCAGCGCGGGGATCTGGTCGAACAGTGTGTTCAGTTGTTCGTCGGTGAGCTGTGACGGCATCGAAAGAACCTCAACGCTGTGTGGACGTCCGCTACTTTGCGCACCGGCCCTGTCAAAGGTCTAGACTAATAGACTGCCGGTCACCTCGCCCGCCGACCGTCTTCCTGCCCGGTCGGCGCACAGCGGTCAGCGTGGCCGACGACCAGCGCCGCCGGCCTCGGCCTGCGAATGGATCCGGATCGCGGTCCGGTCGGAGCGGTGGTAGTCACGGGAGAACTCGACCGCACGGCCGTCTGCGGCCAACGACGTCCGGATGATAAGCAGCAACGGGCTCCCCGCGGCGACGTCGAGGATCGCGGCGAGGTCGGGGGTCGCCACGGTGGCCTCGATGCGCTGGTCGGCGGACTGCGGAGCACAGCCGTAGGCACCCATCACCGTGTAGAGCGACCCCTGCAGATCCTTGGCCAGCAGCCCGGGGAACATCGCCGCGGGCAGGTGGGCCTCCTCCAGCACGATCGGCTCGCCGTCGGCGGTGCGCAGCCGGTGGATCTCGTGCACCCGGTCGGTGCGACGCAACCCGAGCGCCCGGCCGACCTGGGCATCGGGGCGATGGGTGCCGGCCCGCAGCACCCGCGCGCCTGCTTCCACCTCGAAGCGCCGCATCTGTTCGGTGAAGCCCGGCAGGCTGGCGTGGTCGAGTTCGAACCGGCGGGCCGCCACGAAGTTGCCGCCGAAGCGGCCACGGCGGCGGTCGATGAGGCCCTTCGCCTCGACCGCGGCGAGGGCCTGGCGCAGCGTCATCCGGCTGACCCCCAGCGCCGTGGCGATCTCCACCTCCGAGGGCAGACGATCCCCGGGCGCCAACTCGCCCGCGCCGATGAGCGACTCGAGCCAGTTGGCGATGCGCGCGTGAACCGGCTGGTCGGACCCGGCACCCAGATCCGGACGGGGCGCCAGCGGCGGCTTGTCGACGCTCAACACGCGCACTCCTGGAAGTCTAGATTCCCGGGCGTCACCGGCGGGGCGGACCGGCATCCGGCCTCAGCCGTGCCGTGCGCCGATCCAGTGCAGCAGGTCGTGCACCGTCTCGTCTTCCAGCCGGTAGGTCACCGAACGCCCGGCACGGGTGTTGGTCACCCAGCCCTGCTGACGAAGCACCCGCAACGCCTGGGAGACAGCGTTCTCCGACCGGCCGAGCGCGGCGGCCAGGTCGCTGACGCAGATCCCCGGTGACCGGTGCAGACACAGCAGGATCTCCAGCCGGTGCGGATCGGAGACGAGATCGAACCGCTGGGCCCAGCCCGGGGTGTCGACCTCGGCCAGCGCCGAGGACGCCCGCTCGACCAGGTGCTCGTCCTCCACCCCTGCAAATCTAGTCCTCGACCGGCGCGCGCGTCGGCGCAGCGCCCGGGTGTGTCGACCTGCCGCGTGATCAGTCCAGGAATCCGTGCAGCAGCGCGGCCGAGCCCCGAACGTGGGCCGACATGGTCTGCGCCGCGGTCTCGGCGTCACCGGCCAGGATCGCCGCGACGATCGCGTCGTGCTGTTCATCGGAGTGCGTGATGTTGCGGGCCAGCAGCGGGATGCGGTCGAGCAGCTCGTTGAGCCGCATGCGGTTCTGCGCGACCAGGGGCACCAGGGAGGGCACGCCGGCGGCCTCGGCGATCGCCAGATGCAGCCGGGAATCCAGCCGCCGGTAGTCGGCGGTGTCCGCGCCGCGGACGTCGGCCAGCCGGTTCGACAATGCCTGCCGCTCGGTGGCCGTCAGCGTTCTGCCCGCTGCCGTGCGGGCGGCTCCGACCTCGAGGATCTCGCGCAGCCGGACCGCGTCGTCGATGTCGGCGCGGGACAACCGGAAGGCGTCGGCGCTGGGTGCGGGCAGCGACTCGGCCAGGAACGTGCCGCCGTAGCGCCCCCGCCGTGACACCAGATAGCCGGCCTCGGCCAGCGACTTGATGGCATCACGCACCGTGTCACGGCTGACCCCCAACCGGGTGGCCAGTTCCCGTTCCGGCGGCAGTGATTCGCCGGGCTGCAACACCCCCAGCCGGATGGTCTGCAGCAGCCGCGACACCGTGTCCTCGAACGCGTTGAGCGGGCGTACCGGACGCAGCAGCGCATCGCTGGCGTCGGCACGCTCGGCGGGGCTGGGCTGCGCGGCCATCAGGGCGTCCGGCTACAGCGGTGTGACGTAGGCCGAACTGATGCCGCCGTCGACCAGGAACGACGAGGCGGTGATGAACGATGCGTCGTCGCTGGCCAGGAACGCCACCGCGGCGGCCAGCTCCTCCGGTTCGGCGAACCGGCCCACCGGAACGTGCACCAGCCGGCGCGCGGCCCGCTCGGGATCCTTGGCGAACAGCTCCTTGAGCAGCGGTGTGTTGACCGGCCCCGGGCACAGCGCGTTGACCCGGATCCCCTGCCGGGCGAACTGCACACCGAGCTCACGCGACATCGCCAGCACCCCGCCCTTGGAGGCGGTGTAGGAGATCTGCGAGGTCGCCGAGCCCATCACCGCGACGAACGACGCGGTGTTGATGATCGACCCCTTCTGCTGCGGAACCATGTGCCGCAGTGCGGCCTTACAGCACAGGAACACCGATTTGAGGTTGACGTCCTGGACCCGCTGCCACGCGTCGAGCCCGGTGTTCTCGATCAGGTCGTCGTCGGGCGGGGAGATGCCGGCGTTGTTGAACGCGATGTCCACCGAGCCGTAGGTCTTCGCGGCGGTGTCGAAGAGGGTGTCGACGGCCACCTCGTCGGCGACGTCGACCGGCACGAAGGTTCCGCCGAACTCGTCGGCGACCTCCTTGCCGGTGGTGGGGTCGATGTCGCCGATCACGATCGTGGCGCCCTCGGCGTGCAGCCGTCGCACGCTGGCCAGCCCGATACCGCTGGCGCCGCCGGTGACCACGGCCACTTTGCCGGCCAGACGCTGGGTCAGATCCATCAGTTCTCCTCCGGGGACTCGTCGACGGCGATGAACACGTTCTTGGTCTCGGTGAACGACAGCGGGGCGTCCGGCCCGAGCTCACGGCCCAGCCCCGACTGCTTGAAGCCTCCGAACGGGGTGGTGTAGCGCACCGACGAGTGCGAGTTGACCGACAGGTTGCCGGCGTCGATCGCCCTGGTCACGCGCAGCGCCCGGGACAGGTTGTCGGTCCAGATCGAACCGGACAGGCCGTAGTCGGTGGCGTTGGCCAGTGCGATCGCATCGGCCTCGTCCTCGAACGGCAGCACCGCGACCACCGGGCCGAAGATCTCCTCGGTGACGGCGCGATCACCCCGCGGGGGTGTCAACACCGTTGGCGGAAACCAGAAGCCGGGCCCGGTCGGGGCCCAACCCCGGAAGGCCACGGGTGCGCCGTCGGGCACGAAGGAGGCCACCGAGTCGCGGTGCGCCCTGGACACCAGTGGTCCCATCTCGGTGCCGTCGTCGGTGGGGTCGCCGACCACCACCCCCTTGACCGCCGGCTCGAGCAACTCCATGAACCTGTCGTAGACGTTGCGTTGCACCAGAATCCGGCTGCGTGCGCAGCAATCCTGGCCGGCGTTGTCGAACACGCCGTACGGCGCGGTCGCGGCGGCGCGCTCGAGGTCGCAGTCGTCGAACACGATGTTCGCGCTCTTGCCGCCCAACTCGAGAGTGACCCGCTTGACGTGTGCGGCCGCACCGGCCATCACCTGCATGCCCACCTCGGTGGAGCCGGTGAACACGACCTTGCGCACGTCGGGGTGGCTGACGAACCGCTCCCCCACGACCGGACCTTCGCCGGGCAGCACACAGAACAGATCAGCCGGCAATCCGGCCTCCGCGGCGAGCTCACCGAGGCGCAGGGTGGTCAGCGGTGTCCACTCCGCCGGTTTGATCAGGACGGCGTTGCCGGCGGCCAGCGCCGGCGCGAAACCCCACGCGGCGATGGTCATCGGAAAGTTCCACGGAGTGATGATCCCGACCACGCCCAGCGGCTCGTGGAACGTCACATCCAAGCCGCCCGCGACGGGAATCTGACTGCCGGCCAACCGTTCCGGTGCAGCCGCATAATATTGCAGGACGTCGCGGACGTGGCCGGCCTCCCACCGGGCGCTGCCGATCGGGTGGCCCGAGTTGGCCACTTCCAGCTCCGCCAGTTCGTCGATGTGGGCGTCCACCGCGGCCGCGAAATCGCGCAGCGCGCCGGCGCGATCCGCCGGGGTCAGCTGGGCCCAGCTGCGCTG
>NZ_JBSWXU010000085.1:0-22182 GCF_056160785.1 Mycobacterium sp. ABE4_509
GGGCTGCCGGCGGCGGTGTTGTCGGGGGGCCTAGCGGCACCGGCGGCGGGCCCGCAGCCGGGGCGCCGCTCATGGCAGCATTCGGAGCCGCGCCGCCGTACCCACCTCCGGCAGCCCCGGCCACTCCTTGGATACCGCTCGGAGATGTGCTTGCTGCTGGGGCATTCGGGGCCGACGGGGCTGGAGCTGCCGGTTGGGCAGCCGGGGCCGGGGCACTCAGCGGGGCGGGTGGCGGCTGCGCCGAAAGTGGCTGCCCTGCCAACCCACCTGGCGACCGACCAGCACCGGTGGACGACTTGTCACCATTCGTTGACGCCGGCGAGACCGACGGCGACTGCCCCGAGCCGCCGGCACCCGACGAGCCCGCCCCAGAACCCGCACCCTTGGCGTTCGCCGCCGAGCTCGCGGGCGATGCCCCAGCGGAACCACCGCTCCCCCCGCTGAGGCCTGAAGCCGTGCCCCCTCCCCCGGACGACTGCGAACCCACTGCGCCCGGAGCGCCGCTCGAGACGGTGGTTGCTGGTTGCGCGACTTCGGCCGCGGGGGCCTGTGCCGGCTGCGGCGCGGCAGGAACGTCTGGGGCGGATGGCTGGGCCCCAGACCCACCAACGGGATTGCCGCCCGCTCCTCCGCCGCCGGAACCAGAACCGAACGCAGCAGAAATGAACCCCGGTTTATCGACATCCGAAATGGTCGGGCTTGGGTCGATCCGCGGCGTGGCCGACGCCTCCTCCGCCGACGCCTCCTTGGAGACGGGCCCATCGGCCCCTGGGGTTCCGGGAGCCGCACCAATGTTGCCTGCCAGTTCAGCGGCATTGGATGCGACTAGCTTTTCGTTCTCCGCCAGCCCCAACGCCACTCTAGCTTCGTTCAGAGGGCCCGCTATTTCGGGCTTGGTTGTGGAATTGGTCTCTTCGCAATCACGCTGTGTATCTTCAGCATTTATATTTGCTGCAAGCTTTGTCTTTAGCACAGAATTCTCCATGCTACGGAGCTTCCTGGCGACTAGATCGGCCAACCTCGCATTATCTTCATGTTCATTGATAATGGCACTCGACTCGAGCTGGGCGGCTTCCGCTCCTCCACCCTCCCAAACATCCGCAAGCGCCATCTTCTGAGCCTGTTGCAGGCGTACAACGACGTCACGCAGATGGCCGGCAAACGCCTCGAAAGCGCGGGCTGCTTGCCCCAACAAGTCTTCATCTACCTCCGGCCAACCGGGTGGCAGGACGGTCTGGCTGCCATACTCGCCGCCATGTGGTTCGGTGCTCCACCAGCTCACCGATGGACCTCACAGACAGCTTCGAGCCCTCCGCTCAAGTAGGCGGCGGTGTTCCACAATTTGTTGTCGTCAACTTCATATGAAGGCAATGCATCCACGAATGCATGCAGATATGCATTGTGCGCCACCAATAGGTCACCAAATATCTCCCCCTTAGCCGAGTCGGCAATGCTTCGAAACTGCGAGAGATTGGCAACCAGCACCTCCCGAGCCGCGTCATTTAGCGCCTTTTGATCCTGTGTCCATTCTGCGGCCGGAACCATTGAATCGGCTCCAGTCCAACCACGAAGAACTGTTCGCTGCTGCTCAACAAGCGCCAAAAAGCTCTCACAAGAAGATTGATCAACGGTCATTCGTTCCAGTTTCGATGGATCCTGGACCGCCGACAGCCACGGCTCGCTACTTCCACCGTCTCCGGAACCCGCCACAAGCGGCACCAGAAGGCACATATTCGTAACACCGTTGAGAAAATTCAACGCAGCGCCAGCCAGAAGTGCATCCTCGGCGACGTAATTTGGAAGTTCATCGACATAAGAGCGCAGGAAAACGATTGTCTGGGAAATCAACTCTTTCAACGCCACATTCCGCGCGTCTGAGCGAAGCGTCTCAAACTGGTCAGCAGCCAACGTCATTGCGATGGCGGCGTCGTCAAACACCCCCCGTTGCTCCGGAGTCCAGCGAGCCGCCGATATCGACTTGTCAGCCTCCTGCCATCGCTTTGTGTTGTCAGCTAACTCGTCCGAGAACTGTCGCCAGTCCTCACATACGGGGTCCCTCTCCCGCAGGAGACCGACAGTGCGATCGACATCATCACCGGCCTGACTAGACCCGCCACCCCCGTCCGACGTCGCCTGCCAAACCAGCAACCCGACAACAAGGGCAATCACAGCCGCCAGCGACAAACCGACCCACCACCAGCGCCGACTATTCGACCGGCCAGCGCCCGCTCCCGGCGGCGGAGGCGGCTGCATCGAAGGCCCTCCAGGCGGCATGATCACGCGCCCACCTCAACATTCCCTGAAAGTTTGCTACCCACGGTGAGAATCGCACTGGACTCGGCCTCGGCCGCTTCCGCGTTCGCGTCTGCCTCGTGTTCATCGATGATCGCGCTAGTCTCGTCGCGTGCAGATTCTGACCCCGAGCCCTCCCAGACATCGGACAGCGCCATCATCTGGCGGCTGAGTTCGACGATAACCGTCGAACGAAGATCGTCTCTGAATTGCTCTAAGGACCGAGCTGCAAGCGACAACACAAACTCGTCAACGTTCGGCCAAGCAGGCCCGGCAACCGTTCTACCGCCGTACTCACCACTGTGAGGCTCAGTATTCCACCAGCTCACAGGTGGACCTCGCATGCAGCCGCAATCCCACCACTGATAGCAGTCGCTGCCCTCCACAACTTGATGTCATCTGGAACATATGAAGGGAGTGCATCAGCGAAGGCTTCAGCGTACGCGTTGTGCGTAGCTAGTAGGTCTCCAAAGACTCCGCCTCTAGCAGGTTCTGCGAGATCGCGAAACTTCACGAGATTCGCATCGATGATCTCACGCACACCACGGTTAAGTGCACGCTCCCGCGGATCCCATTGACTCGCAGGCACCGTGGCATCCCCAGAACTCCACCCGCCAAGCGCGGAATCTTGCGAATCAACAAGATCGACCAATTCGCGACAAGAGAGAGCTGAACCTAGCACAAAATCGATCAACGCAGTTGGATCCGCGACTGTCGACAGGATAGCTCCCTTTTCGCCCCCTGAGTCAGGTAGCCAAGGAATGGCCGCACACATGTAGCTAATCGCGTTGCTAAAGTTGCTAGCCACTCCTGCGAGGAAAGCATCCTTTGCGACGTAGTGCGGAATGCTGAGCACGTAGGCGCGCTGATACACTACTATTTGCGCAAGCAATTCTTGCAGTATCACGCTGCGCGCACGGGGGATCATTGCCTCGAACTCGTCGGCCGCCTCAGACATCGCTTTGCCGACAGCGACAAAAGCTCTCCTCTGTTCAGGGCTCCAACGAGAAGCTGGCAGAGAGTCGTCCGTCTTTGGCCATTGCGATTGCTTTTCCACAAGACGATCCACATGCCTGCCAAACTCATCACAAACGGGGTCCTTCTCCCGCAGGAGACCAACGGTGCGATCGACGTCGTCACCCGCCTGACTAGAGCCGCCACCGCCGTCCGACGTCACCTGCCAGACCAGCAACCCGACGACAATGGCAATCACAGCCGCCAGCGACAAACCGACCCACCACCAGCGCCGACTGTGCGACCGGCCGGCGCCGGGCCCCAGCGGCGGAGGCGGCTGCCCCGACGGGCCGACAGGCGGCACAATCATCCGCCCACCTCAGCATTCCCCGAATGTTCTCTCCCCACGATGAGAAATGCTACCGGCCCGCCGCGAGGCGAAAGTTCACCAGTTCGGTAACGACCCGCTCATCCACCTCGTCTATCAGCAAAGGATGCAGCCGTCCCACGTGAACACCACGGGACAGCTGCGGGCCGCGAATCGGACCGCCTACGCCTCCACTATGGAGTCCCCCTCGACCACGACCGGCACAGCCTCCAGCGGCCGCGCCGCCGGCCCGTTGACCACTTCACCGTCGAGGTTGAACTTGCTGCCGTGGCACGGGCAGTTCAGGGTGCCGTCGCTGATGTCGTTGATCAGACATCCGCTGTGGGTGCACACCGCCGAGAACGCCTTGTAGTCGCCGTCGACGGGTTGGGTGACGATGGTGGTTCCCACGATCACCCCCGACCCGACCGGGACGTCGGCGGTGGCGGTGAGGGCCTCCCCCGCCCCGTCGACGCTGGATTCCGAACCCGCGCCAGAGGTTTCGGGCCCGCTGGAACACGCCGCCAGCGTCACCGCTGCCGCGCCGGCTCCCAAGCCGGCAAGCATGGTCTTGCGGGGGATCTTCACCTCGTCGATGTCCATACCTGACCTTTCACTGGGGCTGGCCGCCGGTGGGCTGTACCGGCGACAGGATCAAGTGTCAGCCAGGTAGTACCGGTTGCGCACCTGCAACCATCAACGGGCGCACCTCGATCCAGCCGGGATCACCGTCAGCCGAAGCCCCGGACAGCTGCAGCACACCCCGCGAATCAGCCACATAGACCGTCGACGGGTTGGCCACCACCGTGGTCACCGGCATCAGCAGGTTGCGGCTCGGACCGTCGGAGTTCACCCCGTCGAGATTGACGTAGGACACCGGATGCTGCGGATCGGTGCGCGTGACGACGATGTCGTCGCCGGTACGCCACGACAGCGACACCGCGGTGTTTCGCAGCCCGTAGCCCAGTCGCCGTGGGTAGGTCAGCGCGTATCCGCCGCCCTCGGTCTGTTCGACACCGGCCAGGATCACCCGGCCGTCGATCACCATCGCCGCCCGGGTGCCGTCCCGGGAGAGCTGCAACTCGGTGATGATCCCGGGGAACCGAGTCGCCACTGCGGTCGAATCGACCGGGATGCGGGCGGGCTGGCCGGAGGCGTCCTGCACGGCACGCACCACGTTGATCCCGTCGACGACGACCCAGATCGATTCGTCGAGTGACCAGGTGGGCCGGCTCAGGCTGCGACCGTCCATCACCTGGGCGGCGGCCCCACCCAGCGGCCCCACCCACAGCGAGGACGCCATGTCGGGCGCGCCGGGCCGTTCGGTGACCACCGAGGCCACTTCCTGGCCGGAGCGCGACAGCGACGCCGAGGTCTGTCCGGGGATCTGCCCGAACGATCCGGACACTTGCGGCGCGCTTTCGCCGTCGAGGAACACCAGCGATCCGCCGACCAGGGCGTGCAGGCCGGCGGCGGCCCCGTCGGCGGCACCGGGGTCGGTGGCTGCGACGTCGGCGGTCGTCCAGCCCTCGGCGAAGCGGTCATCGAGGGCGGCGCCGTCGGCGTTGATCACATACGGCCCGTTGATGCCGGCCCGCGCCAGGGTCCAGATGATCTGGGCGGCAAGCAGTTGGCGGCTGTGCGGGTCGGTGGTGGACAGGTTCTCCAGGTCGATGCGGGCGCCGCCGTAGCCGCGTCCCACCCCGGTCTTGCCGCCGTCGGCGCGGGTGACGGGGCCGCGCAGTGTCAGCGGCTCGTCCAACAGGTTGCGCACCGTCTTGGCCATCTCCGGGCGCGGCCCCGCGATCAGCTTGCTGACCAGTTCGGTGGCCAGCTGGTCGGGTTCGGAGACCGCGACGTAGCGCGGGTCGGGCACGACGGTCTTGCCGGTGGGGTCGGCGAAGTACAGGGTGTGGCGCTTGTAGGTGTCCTGGAACTGCTGCCAGTCCAGGAACACCCCGTTGGGCAGTTCGTCGATGCGCCAGCCGTCGGAGGTCTTGATCAGTTCAATCGGTCCGGGATCGGGCAGCGCGCCCTCACCGGTCTCGAACACCCCCATGTCGGACAGGGATCCGAGGATGTCGGCGCGCATGGTGACCGACACCTCATCGGGCTTGCGGGTTTCGACGAACACCACGTTGTCGATCAGCAGGGCGCTGCCCGCGTCGTCCCAGCCGCTGGAGGCCGATTCGGTGAGGAACTGGCGCGCGGCCAGGTGCCGGTTGGCCGGATCGGCGGTGGCTTTGAGGAATTCGCGCAGCAGCACGTCCGGGTCCATCCCCGGGGTGGGTTTGGGCAGGCTGGGCGGTGCCGGTCGGCCGACGGTGCCGATCGCCTGCGGGGACGACGAACTCGGCACACCGGCGCAGCCGGCCACCACAACCATGAGCAACGCCAGCCAGGCGGCCAGCACACGCGAGCGGGTCACACGGACTCCCCGGCGGGTTCGCGTTCGCGCACCGGCTGGCGCCCGGTGTCGGTGGGTTTGACCGGAAGCGGGCTGCTGGTGACCTTGTGGCCGCGCACCAGCGGCAGGGTGAGCCGGAAGCAGGCGCCATTGCCCGGTTCACCCCAGGCTTCGAGCCTGCCCTGGTGCAGCCGCGCGTCTTCGATGCTGATGGCCAGGCCCAGGCCGGTGCCCCCGGAGCGGCGTACCCGCGACGGGTCGGATCGCCAGAACCGGCTGAACACCAGCTTCTCCTCGCCGGGGCGCAACCCGACTCCGTAGTCCCGCACGGTGACGGCGACGGTGTCGGCGTCGGCGGCCATCCGGATGCGCACCGGTTTACGTTCGGCGTGGTCGATGGCGTTGGCGATCAGGTTGCGCAGGATCCGTTCGACGCGGCGGGGATCGACCTCGGCCACGATCTCCTGGGGCGGCATGTCGACGATCAGTTCGACGCTGGCGTCCTCGGCCAGGTGCCCGACGTTGTCCAGTGCGCTCTTGACGGTGGAGCGCAGGTCGATGGCCTCGACGGCCAGTTCGGCGACGCCGGCGTCGTGGCGGGAGATCTCGAGCAGGTCGTTGAGCAGCCCCTCGAAGCGGTCGAGTTCGTCGACCATCAGCTCGATGGACCGGCGCAGTGCCGGATCGAGTTCCTCGGCGTGGTCGTGGATGAGGTCGGCGGCCATCCGCACGGTGGTCAGCGGGGTGCGCAGCTCGTGGCTGACGTCGGAGGTGAACCGGCGCTGCAGGTTGCCGAATTCCTCCAGGGAGGTGATCTGGCGGTGCAGGCTTTCGGCCATGTCGTTGAACGACACGGCCAGCCGGGCCATGTCGTCTTCGCCGCGCACCGGCATGCGCTCGGTCAGGTGTCCTTCGGCGAACCGTTCGGCGATGCGTGAGGCCGACCGCACCGGCAACACGATCTGACGTGCCACCAGCAGCGCGATCGCGGCGAGCAGGCCGAGCAGCACCACACCGCCGGTGGCCATGGTTCCGCGCACCAGCGAGATGGTGGACTCTTCGCTGTTCAGCGGGAAGATCAGGTACAGCTCGAGGTTGGTGACCGGCGACGATGTGGGGCTGCCGACGATCAGGGCGGGCCCGGAGAAGCCGTCGGTGTGCACCGTCGAGTACTGGTAGCTGACCTGGCCTGCTTTGACGAAGTCGCGCAGCGTGTTGGGGATCTGGTCGATGGGTCCGGCCGCGGTGGCCGCGCGGGGGCCGTCGCCGGGGACGATCAGCACGGCGTCGAAGGCGCCGGCCAGGTCCGCTCCGGCGTCGGCCTTGCGGTCGATGAGGGTGTTGCGGGCCAGCTGCAGGCTGCTGTCGAGCGAGCGGGTCTCCTCGCCGCCGACGATGCCGCCGACGGTGGTGCGGGCGCGTTCGATCTCCTCGGTGGCGGCGCCGACCTTGACTTCGAGGATGCGGTCGGTGATCTGGCTGGTCAGCACGAATCCGAGGACCAGGATGACGGCCAGCGACAACCCCAGCGTCAGTGACACGACGCGCAGCTGCAGCGACCGCCGCCACGCCAGTCCCATCGCCCTGCCCAGTGCAGCCAGCCCGCGCACCAGCGGGGCCGACCGGCGGTGGATGCGCCGCCGCGACCCGAAGATCACGGCTTCCGCCGGGCGGTCATGCCCACGGCGACCGCCGAGCGGTCACAGATCACGGCGGTCCGGCCTTGTATCCCACTCCTCGAACCGTGAGCACCACCTGCGGGTTCTCCGGGTCTTTCTCGACCTTGGCCCGCAATCTCTGGACGTGCACGTTCACCAAACGGGTGTCCGCGGGGTGTCGATAACCCCACACCTGTTCGAGAAGCACATCTCGAGTAAACACCTGGCGCGGTTTCCGCGCCAATGCCACCAGCAGGTCGAACTCCAGCGGGGTCAGCGCGATCTGCTCGCCCTGGCGGGTGACCTTGTGGGCGGGGACGTCGATGTCGACGTCGGCGATGGAGAGCATCTCGGCGGGTTCGTCCTCGTTGCGGCGCAGCCGGGCGCGCACACGGGCGACGAGTTCCTTGGGCTTGAACGGCTTCATCACGTAGTCGTCGGCGCCGGATTCCAGGCCGAGCACGACGTCGACCGTGTCGGTCTTGGCCGTCAGCATCACGATCGGCACGCCGGAGTCCGCCCGCAGCACGCGGCACACGTCGATACCGTTCATGCCGGGCAACATGAGGTCCAGCAGCACCAGGTCGGGCCGCAGTTCACGCACGGCGGTCAGCGCCTGGGTGCCGTCGCCGACGACCGCGGTGTCGAAACCCTCGCCGCGCAACACGATGGTCAGCATCTCGGCGAGCGAAGGGTCGTCGTCGACGACCAGGATCCTTTGCCTCATGGTGTCCATGGTGTCACCAGTTCGCGATATTCCTCGGATACCACACGGCGCGTTGTGCGTGTCGACCGGCATTCGGGCGGCAGTTGCCCTGGACAGTGCCGCCGCGGCGGTGCCGGCAGCCCCACTGCCCGCTCGGGCGTCGAACGTGAAGACATCGAACGTGAAGACATCGTCACACTCGGCGCCGAATGTGAAGACACCTTCACGCTGGGCGCTGGGAAACCCGCCGGCGACCGGGCCGGCGAGGGCTCGAACCGGCGTCAGACGGGGGCGGCCTCGATGACGTCGCGCTGCTGGCCGATCGTCTGGATCACCTCGTAGCCGATCTGCCGCACGCTGGCCAGGACCGGGTTCGCGGCCGGGTCCCGCCCCGGCACCGTCGGCGTCGAGAAGGCGGGATCGGCGAGGATCCAGCCGAGCGAGGCACTGGCGGCCAGGGCGGTGCGGGCCGCTTGCGCCTCCGGGTCGTCATCGCCACCGCCGAGGGCGAGGACCAGCAGTTTCCGCGAGTACTCCAGGCCGTCGGCGTCCTTGACAACCGGGTTGGTCCACCAGTCGTCGAACGGGATGCGCGACCCCCGGTTGATGTGTTCGCCGCCGCGGGTGCGGATCGGCGCGGGCGGGTAGAGGCCGAGCTTGGGTACGTACTCCCCACCTGGCCGCATTCCGGTGCGCACCTTCGTCAACGTCAGACACGACGCCGAGGATGCGGTCTTCGGATTGGGCACCCCGCCGGTGTCGACCCAGGTCAGTTGGTCTTGCAGGCCCAGTTCGTGGATGAGGGCGTGCGACTTGGGCCCCTCGTGCACCAGGGCACGAATGTGGATCGCCAGCACGTGCGCCTCGATGAGGCGACCCTGGTCGAACCGTTCCCCCGCCGACTTCAAGGCGTGGATGTGATCGTCCAGCGTTGCCAACAACTCGGCCTGCGTCCGCGTCGTCAGTGCCATGGCTCCCCCGTATGCCGTTGTGTCCGTTGCCGACAGGCGTCCCACCGGAAACGGATCGCGCCCTGCCAGCCCCCCGGCACGGACACTACCCGCCGGTCGCCGGATTTGCGCGGGATATCTCGTTCTCGAACGATCAAGGCCGCGAAACCCACGAGCGAGGAACGAAGGATTGCCTAAATACATTCGCGCTCAGCGGTGTTCACGAATGCAACGAGTACAACCCGGCGGGAGCCGACGGGTCGACAGCTCGGCGTCAGGCTGGTTGCTGAGGCGAACTAACATTTGCCCGCGGTGGACGTCGGCGTCGGAAATGTTGCCGAATCGGGGTTCTACATCGACTTTGCTGCCGGCCACCCGACCCCGGGTTCATTCGCCCAAACTGTCGGCGCAGTGCGCGAAATGGCCTAGGCGGCATCACCGCATCAGGCTGCTTGCCAGTGCTTCGGCGTCGACGTCGGGCGGCACCACGACCCAGGTGCCGCCCCAGTCGGCGGCGGCCAGGGCGGCGTAGGCCGCCGAGGTGCGACGCTGCAGTCCGTCGTCACGTTCGTAGGCGTCACGGGCGCGGTCGGCTTCCTGCGCGGCCCGGCTGACCGCGCGCTGGGCGGCCAGCTCCGTCGGCACGTCGAGCAGCAGTTGCCAGTCCGGGGCGGGCAGCCCCAGCCGTCCGTACTCGAGGTCATGCACCCAGCCCACCACCTCGCCGTCGGCGCCCTGGTGCAGGCGCGCGGCGCTGTAGGCGGCGTTGGAGGCCACGTAGCGGTCCAGGATGACCACGGAGTGTTCGGCGGTCAGTCGCTCGATCTCGGCGCGCGCGCCGGCCCGGTCCATCGCGAACAACACCGCCATCGCGTAGACCGATTCGGCGAGGTCGCCGTGGCGCCCGTGCAGGGCCTCGGCGGCCAGATCGGCGGGTAGCGATTCCCCGTAGCGGGGAAACGCCAGCGTGGCCACGGAGCGGCCGGAGGCTTCGAGCGCCGCTCGCAGTCCGTTGGTCAACGTCCGCTTGCCTGCGCCGTCGACTCCTTCGATGACGATGAGCACGCGGCGAGCCTAGTCCAGCTCCACCGCGCGGCGAACTCGATGCGAACAGCGACCGCAGTGGCACCGTTGCCCGCGCGAAAGAAGGAACTGGGCATCGTGGCCGAGGACGCGCAGCTGTCCGGCCACACCCCGATGTGCAGCGCTGGGAGAGCAGCTGCACTGCGTGCACAACTATGTCGGCGTGCAGCAGCTGCGTGCGGCGTCCGACGGGCACGTACCCGCTGGAAAGTGCACGCTGCGTTACGAATTCGAGCCGACGGGCCGGCCCGACATCATGGTCGGCAAGGTGGCTGCGGGCATGCCCGGTTGCTGGTCGACGGCGGGGTCGTCGGTGAGGCCTTCCCCGGTGACGGCGCCGCTGGCGGTGGGGATCAGCGGCGGTCTGGTCGTGGGCTGCAGCAACGCCGGCTCACCGGTCTCGCAGCGCTCGGCAAGCTATCGGGGGTTCATGGCGTAGGACTGCAGCACCACCGTGTCGTGCTGCTCGTCGAGGAAGACCCGGGTGCTCTGTCCCGCCCCGCCGAACACGATGTTCAGGTCGACACCGGTGAGAAACGGCCCGGGCGGCAGGTCGGGCTCGAGCACGCGCTGCACAGCGGGATGCTGGTCACGGTCCTCGGTGACGTTGTCGGCGACCAGGGCATCCATCGTCTCCGGGGTCACCTCGACGACCGCGTCGATCCACATCACCTCGACGCTCGACTCCTCGGCCACCGTGCTGTTGTCCCACATGATCCACGACGCCGACACCGGATCGCCCAACGCCGGGAAGGTCTCGGCCAGCGGTTCGGTGTCGTGGCGCACCTCGAGTCCCGGCGCACTGGTGGGCTCCGAGTCTTCTTGCTGCGCTTGCTGACACGCCGCCACCGCGAGCACGGTTGCGAGCATCGCGGCGGTGCGCCACGCGAATCGGGCGCGCCAACCGACCGCCGAGGTCGTTGAGCGCGCCCGATTCACCGCAGCCATGTCAGTAGCGGTAGTGCTCCGGCTTGTACGGGCCTTCGACGTCGACACCGATGTACTCGGCCTGATCCTTGCTCAGCTTGGTCAGCGTGCCGCCGAGCGCCTCGACGTGGATGCGCGCGACCTTCTCGTCGAGATGCTTGGCCAGCCGGTAGACGGAGTTGTCGTACTCGTCGTTCTTGGTCCACAGCTCGATCTGGGCGATCACCTGGTTGGAGAAGCTGTTGCTCATCACGAACGACGGGTGGCCGGTGGCGTTGCCCAGGTTGAGCAGCCGGCCCTCGGACAGCACCACGATCGACTTGCCGTCATCGAAGATCCACTGGTCGACCTGCGGCTTGATGTTGATCCGCTTGGCGCCGGACCGCTCCAGCCCGGCCATGTCGATCTCGTTGTCGAAGTGGCCGATGTTGCCCAGGATGGCCTGCTCCTTCATCGCCCGCATGTGCTCGAGGGTGATGATGTCCTTGTTGCCGGTCGAGGTGATGACGATGTCGGAGGTCCCGATCGCCTCCTCGACGGTGCGCACGTCGTATCCGTCCATCATCGCCTGCAGCGCGTTGATCGGGTCGATCTCGGTGATGGTGACCCGCGCGCCCTGGCCGGCCAGCGACTCCGCGCAGCCCTTGCCGACGTCGCCGTAGCCGCAGATCAGCACCTTCTTGCCGCCGATGAGCACGTCGGTGCCGCGGTTGATGCCGTCGATCAGCGAGTGGCGGGTGCCGTACTTGTTGTCGAACTTCGACTTGGTGACCGAGTCGTTGACGTTGATCGCCGGGAACGGCAGCTCACCGGAGGCCTCGAACTGGTAGAGGCGCAGCACGCCGGTGGTGGTCTCCTCGGTGACACCCTTGACGGCCTCGGCGATCTTGGTCCACTTGGTCTTGTCCTGCTCGAAGCGCTCGCGCAGCACGCCGAGGAAGACCTTCCACTCGGCCGGGTCGTCCTCTTCGGCGGGCGGCACCACGCCGGCCTTCTCGTACTGCGCGCCGCGCAGCACCATCATGGTGGCGTCGCCGCCGTCGTCGAGGATCATGTTGGCCGGCTCACCCTCCCAGGTGAGCATCTGCTCGGCGGCCCACCAGTACTCCTCGAGGGTCTCGCCCTTCCACGCGAACACCGGGATGCCCTTGGGCTCGTCCGGGGTGCCGTGCGGTCCGACGACGACGGCCGCGGCGGCCTCGTCCTGGGTGGAGAAGATGTTGCAGCTCGCCCATCGAACTTCGGCGCCGAGGCTGGTCAGCGTCTCGATCAGCACGGCGGTCTGCACGGTCATGTGCAGCGAACCGGAGATGCGTGCGCCCTTGAGCGGCTGCACGTCGGCGTACTCGTAGCGCAGCGCCATCAGGCCGGGCATCTCGTGCTCGGCCAGACCGATCTCCTTGCGGCCGTACTCGGCCAGGGACAGGTCGGCGACCTT
Organism: Mycobacterium sp. ABE4_509; assembly: GCF_056160785.1. Taxonomy (NCBI): domain Bacteria; kingdom Bacillati; phylum Actinomycetota; class Actinomycetes; order Mycobacteriales; family Mycobacteriaceae; genus Mycobacterium; species Mycobacterium sp. ABE4_509. The sequence continues at coordinate 12,783 of NZ_JBSWXU010000085.1, forward strand.
GTAGTCGATGCCGTTCCGGACATCGGCGGTCATCTTTGTTGCAGTCATATATAGAGCCCCTTTAGTCGCTCGTCATTGCCGGTGTCGCAGCTCATCGGCGACACCCATGCGGACACGGACACCCATAGCCTGCGGGCTCGCGGGACAGGCGCTGCGGCGCTCTGCCGGCTAAGGGGTATCTATGACACCGTACCGTTCGGCAAAAGGTGACATGAGCCGGGCCAGATCTCGTGCGACGTCATGGTCGGCTTCGGGGGGCATCGAGACGTAGCTCATCGCCAGCCGGACAATCGCGCGGGCCAGCACGCCGGCGTCCTCCTGGCTGCAGCGCACCCAGCTGGCCATGAACGACTCGGTCAGCCGCGCCGAGCAGTGGTTGATGATCGGCGCGCTGTCGGTGGTGATGATCTGCAGCAGGTCGGGCTTGGAGGTTCCGGTCAGCAGCGAAATGACCAGCGGGTCGGCTGCCGATTCGGTGAAGAAGTCGCGAAACCCCTGCAAGAAGGCTGCGTAGACGTCACCGACGTTGTCGTTGATGGCGTCGTGGATCTGGTCGACGAGCCGGTCGGCCAGCCGCAGTGCGTAGCCCTGGGCCAGGCCCTGCCGGGAGCCGAACTCGTTGTAGATGGTCTGGCGGCTGATGCCGGCGGCGTTGGCGACGTCGGTCAGGGTGATCGCCGACCAGTCCCGGGTGAGCAGCAGTTCGCGCATGCCGTCGAGGATCGAGTCGCGCAGCAGCACCCGCGACGCCTCGGCGTAGCTGACGCGCTGCGCGGGCCGCCGGTTGGGGGTGCTGCTCACACGCGCGACACTATCGCTTCTGGTCATCACACCGAGGGAACCGCGTCCGGTGACGATGCCGGCCCAGGCGCTCACGGTCGGGAGACCTCCACCATCTCGAAGTCCGACTTCGCCGCGCCGCAGTCCGGGCAGCTCCAGTCCTCGGGGATGTCGTCCCAGCGGGTGCCCGGGGCGATGCCGTCCTCGGGCCAGCCCTTGGCTTCGTCGTATTCGAAGCCGCACTGCACGCAGACGAACAGTTTGTAGTCGGTGTCGCTCATGTCTTTCCTTTTCTGGTCGTCGCGTCGAGACTGCGCCCAGGGCGGCCGGCACTCGCACTTCGGCGCCGTGAGCGCAGTCTCAACGGGGGTCAGGCGGGTTGGAAGTCGACCTTCTCCAGTACCGCGCAGTCCGGGCAGCACCAGTCGTCGGGGACCTCACCCCAGTGTGTCCCGGCCGGAAACCCCTCGCGCGGTTCGCCTTTGGCTTCGTCGTAGACGTAGTCGCATCCCGGGCAGCGGTAGGTGCTCATCAGGCTGCCGCCTCGGTGCCGGTCTGCTCCTCGCGCAAGCGCTCGTCGGCGTAGCGGGCCAGGACCTTGTCGCGCACCCGCGGGTGGATGTTCACCCGGTTGATGTCGCCGTCGTAATGCTCGATCACCCGGTGGTCCATCACCTTGCGCCACAGCGGCGGGAAGTAGGTCAGCGCGATCATCGACGCGTATCCGCTGGGCAGGTTCGGCGCGCCGTCCATGCTGCGCAGCGTCTGGTAACGCCGGGTCGGGTTGGCGTGGTGGTCGCTGTGGCGCTGCAGGTGGTACAGGAACAGGTTGGTCACGATGTGATCGGAGTTCCAGCTGTGCACCGGGGCGCAGCGCTCGTAGCGGCCGGACTCGGTCTTGGCCCGCAGCAGGCCGTAGTGCTCGAGGTAGTTCACCGTCTCGAGCAGGGTGAAGCCGAACACCGCCGAGATCACGATGTAGGGCACCAGCGCCCAGCCGAAGACCGCGATCAGCACGCCGTAGAGCAGCGCCGACATCGCCCACGCGTTGAGCACGTCGTTGGACGGGTGCCAGGTGCTCTTGCCGGCCCGCTCCAGGCGCTTGGCTTCCAGTTCCCACGCCGAGCGCAGGCTGCCGATGACGCTGCGCGGCAGGAATTCCCAGAAGGTCTCACCGAAACGTGCCGACGCGGGGTCCTCCGGGGTGGCGACACGCACGTGGTGGCCGCGGTTGTGCTCGATGTAGAAGTGCCCGTAGCAGGTCTGGGCGAGGGTGATCTTGGACAGCCAGCGCTCCAGCGAGTCCTTTTTGTGGCCCATTTCGTGGGCGGTGTTGATGCCCACGCCGCCGAGCACACCCACCGACAGGGCCAGACCGATCTTGGCCGGCCAGCCCAGCCCGCCGTCGAAGCCGAGCCAGCTCAGGTTCGACGCGGTGAACAGGTAGGCGCCGAAGATGACGCTGGCGTACTGGAACGGGATGTAGAGGTAGGTGCAGTAGCGGTAGTACTTGTCGTTCTCCAGCCGCTCCATCAGCTCGTCGGGCGGGTTCTGCCCGTCGGGGCCGAAGCGCAGGTCGAGGGCGGGAAGCAGCAGGTAGACCAGGATCGGCCCGATCCAGAACGGCGCCTGGGCCGCGGCGTGCCAGCCGGCCTGGTTGAGCGCCCACACCAGCGGCAGCATCACGAACAGTGCCGTCGGCGGGATGAGCCCCATCAGCCAGAGGTAGCGCTTCTTGTCGCGCCAGTTCTCGACATCGATCTCCGACATGCCGGACATCTCGTGTGTGGTCACCTCATTGCCTCCTTGCGGTGAGTACGAACACTCGTTGCTGTTGACTATAGGAGACGATTTGTCACTCGTCTATACATTCGAGCAGTTTTGTAAAGCTGACGGAGAGGTGCCTGCACACGCCGGGCTATTCAGCCCGGCGCAGGATGGCGGGCACCGTCAGCGCGAGGATCTTCAGATCCAGCGCGATCGACCAGTTCTCGATGTAGTAGTTGTCCCACTCGGCGCGCTCGGCGATCGAGGTCTGCCCGCGGAATCCGTGCACCTGCGCCCAGCCGGTGAGCCCGGCCTTGACCCGATGGCGTTCGCCGTATCGCCGGATCTGCATGGCGAACATGTCCGCGAACTCCGGCCGCTCGGGACGAGGCCCGACCAGGCTCATCTCACCTTTGACGACGTTGACGAGCTGGGGCAGCTCATCCATCGACGTCGCGCGCAGGATCTTGCCGATCTTCGTCCGCCGATCCTCCCCCTCGACCCCACCGGGGGCGCTGTCTCGCGCGAGTTCGAAGGCGGCCTCCCCGTCCGGCGCCGGGCGCATCGATCGGAATTTCAGGCAGTCGAACACCTGGCCGTCGCGCCCGACCCGTTTCTGGCGGAAGATGGCCGGCCCGGGTGAACTGAGCTTGACCAGCAGCAACAGGGTCAGCAGCAGCGGCGAGAGCACCGCCAGGCCACAGGCGGCCAGGGTCCGGTCGATGAGGTGCTTGACCGAGAACGACCATCCCCGCGGATCCGAGTGGGCAAGCGCGAGCAACGGCAGGCCGCCGACATGGTCGACGCGCACCCGTTGACCGACGGCGTCGAACATCCTCGGCACCACCCACACCCGCAGACCGTGCCGGTGCGCCACCCGGACGGCCCGGTTGAGCAGCAGGTGGTCCTGCATCCGCGAGAAGGCGATGATCACCGCCTCGGCGCCGGTGTCGCGAATCGCGTCCTCGATCATGTCGGGCGAGCCGATCCGCGGCGCCGCAGGGGCGGGTTCGCTGTCGTCCTCCGTCCACAGCAGCGGGTCGGCGGAGAGGAACCCGACCGGCGCCAGGCCGTACTGTCCCGAGGACTCCAGCCGCAGGCACAGCTGGCGGGCGACCTGCCCGTTACCGACGATCAGCGTCGGTGCCAGCGCGGCGCCCCGTCGCCGTGACCACTGCTGAAACGAGACGTGGGCGAGCCGCGCGACCGGCATGAGTACGGCCGCAGCGATCCACATCCTCGACACCAGCGCGGCGGGTTCACCCGGGGCGCCGGCGAAGATCATGATGCTCAGCGCGGACATCGAGGCCAGCGCCACGGCGGCCTGGACGGGAGCGATCTCGTCGATGAACCGCCGGTTGATGTTCTGCCGATACAGCGAGCGCAGCCGGATGAACACGATGATCATCGGCACGTAGAAGCCCAGGGCCCAGGTCCAGATGCCGGGATCCTGTGCGCGCGAGGCCGACCACACTCCGAGCACCGCGGCAACGGTGGCCGCGGTCGCGTCGATGCCGACCGCGGCCGCTGTTGCGAAGAGCCTCGACCGGGCCGGGTTGGCAAATTCGACTTTCGGCGCGCCCGGCCCGCTTTCCCGCGCGGGCAAGGCCATCAGACGTTCGAGATCAATCGCCTCGACATCCACTTCATCCGCGCCGCTTCTGACACTGTCAGGGTGGGTCGCAAACGTCGGACACAGACGGGAATCACTTAGCCCGGCGGCTCTCACAGCAACCGATTCCGGTTCACTATTCACGTCGTTGGGAATACATAATGCCTGCATGGCAGCACTTTATCGCTGGCCAATAGGCGATATCCACAATCAATGGCGAATTTGAGAAAGCCTTGAATGGGGCTTGAACAGGTCTTGACACACCATTGACGTGCGCCATCAACTGCCGGGGAATTCGGCACCCGCGCAGAATCGCACCCCGATACAACCACACCGGAATCAGTGATGCCAAAAAGGACGGCGGACCCAGATCGACGTGGTGCACAGAGGGCCCTCAGCGAACACTGCGGGCCGCCCACTACCGACGCGCGCGCTGCCCCAGCAGCGAGTGGCGCCGGCCGTAGACGAAGTAGACGACCACACCCAACGCCATCCAGATGCCGAACCGTAGCCACGTCAGTCCGGTGAGGTTCAGCATCAACCACCCGCACGCCAGGATCGCCAGGATCGGGAGCACCGGCACGAACGGCACCCGGAAGCCGCGCTCGAGGTCGGGCCGGCTGCGCCGCAGCACGATCACCCCGGCCGACACCAGGACGAACGCGAACAGTGTGCCGATGTTGACCATCTCTTCGAGCTTGTCGATCGGGAACACCGTCGCGGTGACGGCGACGACCGCGCCGACGAGCAGCGTCAACCGCACCGGGGTGCCGTGCCGGCCGGTCTTGGCCAGTTGACGGGGCAACAGCCCGTCGCGCGACATCGCGAACAGCACCCGGGTCTGGCCGAGCACCAGCACGATGACCACGGTGGTCAGGCCGGCCAAGGCGCCGACCGAGATCACCTTGGCCGCCCAGTCGACGCCGTTCAACGCGAAAGCAGTGGCCAGGTTCTGCGTTTCAGCGTCACGCAGCTCGGTGTAGCTCACCATCCCGGTGAGCACGATCGCCACGGCGACGTACAGGACGGTGACGATGCCCAGCGACGCCAGGATGCCGCGCGGGATATCGCGCTGCGGATGTTTGGTCTCCTCGGCGGTGGTCGCCACGATGTCGAATCCGATGAAGGCGAAGAACACGATCGAGGCCCCGGCCAGCAGGCCGTACCAGCCGTAGCTGCTGCCCTCGGCCCCGGTGATCAGCGAGAACAGCGACTGTTCGGTACCGGTGCCGCCCTGGCCCGCTTCGCCGGGCGGAATGAACGGCGAATAGTTCTCGGTCCTGATGTAGAACGCTCCGACGGCCACCACCAACAGCACCACCGCCACCTTGATCGCGGTGACCGCCAGGCTGACCCCGGCCGAGAGCTTCGTCCCCCAGGCCAGGATGGCGGTGACGAACGCGATGATCAGCAACGCACCCCAGTCAACCTGCAGTCCAACGACTTCGGTGGATCCCCCGGCGAACCCGAACACGGTGCCCAGATAGCTCGACCAGCCCTTGGCGACCACCGCGGCCGCCACCGCGAACTCCAGGATCAGATCCCACCCGATGATCCAGGCGATGAACTCCCCGAACGTGGCATAGGAGAAGGTGTAGGCGCTGCCGGCCACGGGGACCGTGGAGGCGAACTCGGCGTAGCACAGCGCCGCCAGCCCGCAGGTGATCGCCGCGATGACGAAGGAGATCGATATCGCCGGTCCGGTGATGTTGCCGGCGGTCGACGCGGTGACGGTGAAGATGCCGGCACCGATCACCACCGACACCCCGAACACCGTCAGGTCCCACCAGGTGAGGTCCTTGCGCAGCTTGGTGCTCGGCTCATCGGTGTCGGCGATCGACTGCTCGACCGACTTGGTCCGCCACCGGCCCACGGTCCGCGCGACAGGTTCGTCAGCCATCCACCGTCCCCTTTTCGTCATTTATTTCAGCGGAATGTACCCACTGCCCTGTGATCGGATGGGGCCAATGACACGTTCGGGGGAACACGCGGTCGTCATCGGTGCCAGCATCGGGGGCCTGTGCGCGGCCAGGGTGCTGTCCGACTTCTTCGACCGGGTGACGGTCTACGAACGTGACGGGTTGCCCGACGGTCCGGCCAACCGCGCGGCGGTGCCGCAGGGCCGGCATGTGCATCTGCTGATGGCGCGCGGCGCGCAGGAGTTCGAGGCGTTGTTCCCCGGCCTGCTCACCGAGATGGTCGACGCCGGGGTCCCCATGCTGGAGAACCGGCCCGACTGCATTCATTTCGGCGCGGCCGGTCATGTGCTGGGCACCCAGCACCGCCTGGCCGACGAGTTCACCGCCTATGTGCCGAGCCGCCCACATCTGGAATGGCAGATCCGGCGGCGTGCGTCGGCTGTCCCGAACGTCACGGTGGTGCACCTGGGTGTGAACGAGCCGGTGTTCGACGGTCGCCGGGTCAGCGGGGTGCGCACCGCCGACGGCTCCACGGTGGCCGCCGACCTCGTCGTCGACGCGACCGGGCGCGGCACCCGCCTGCCGGTGTGGTTGTCGCAGTGGGGTTTCGACCGCCCCAGTGAGGACACCGTCGACGTCGGCATCGGGTACGCGACCCATCAGGTACGCATCCCGGACGGGTTGATCGAGGAAAGGGTGGTGGTCGCGGGAGCCTCACGCGACCAGCCGCTGGGGCTGGGAATGCTGTTCTACGAGGACGGCACCTGGGGGCTGACCACGTTCGGTGTCGGAAAGGTGCCGCCGCCAAATGATTTCGACGGGATGTGCGCGCTGGCCGAGGAGATCCTGCCCGCCCACGTCGCTGCGGCGCTGCGTCTCGGTGAGCCGATCGGTGAGGTCGCGTTTCACAAGTACCCGACCAGCAGGTGGCGCCGCTACGACAAGATGGAGCGCTTCCCGGAGGGGATCGTGCCGTTCGGCGACGCCGTGGCCAGCTTCAATCCGACGTTCGGGCAGGGGATGACGATGACGTCGCTGCAGGCCGGTCATCTGCGCGCCGCCCTGCGGGAGCCCGGCGACGGTCTGGCCCGCACGTTCGCCAGGGCCACGGCGAAGTCGACGTACCCGGTGTGGACGATGAACGCGATCGGCGATCTGGTCCTGCACCGGGCGCAGGGCCCGATGCCGTGGTGGTACCGCCCGGTGGGGTCGTTGTTCGACCAGTTCCTCGGCGCGGCCGAGACCGATCCGGTTCTGGCGGAATGGTTTCTGCGCCGGTTCAGCCTGCTCGACAGCCTCTACATGGTGCCCTCGGCCAAGCTGGTCGGGCGCACGGTCCGGCACAACATGAGGCTGTGGCTGACCGAACGGCGCGCTAGATCCCGACGGTCACCCGAACCAGCCGGGTCGGCTCGTGGGCCATCAGCCTGATCGGCCCGTCGTCGGCGGCCACCCAGGCTGCCGCGCCGCGCTCCAGCGTCAGCGTGTTGGCCTTGGCGTGCACGGTGGCCGACCCCTGCGCACACAGCAGGATCTGCGGACCGTCGTGGCGCGCGGGTGCGTCGATCTCGTGGTCGAGGTTCTCACCCTCCACCCGCAGCACCGACAGCGCGAACTCGGGGGCGGGCGTCGGATAGACGAGTTCGGCTCCGTCCAGGGATGACTCGGGACGCACCACGACGTCGGCGGCCGGGGTGAAGTCGAGCACCCGCAGCAGTTCGGGCACGTCGACGTGCTTGGGGGTCAGCCCGCCGCGCAGCACGTTGTCCGAGTTGGCCATCACCTCGATGCCGACTCCGTGCAGGTAGGCGTGCAGGTTCCCGGCGGGCAGGTAGATCGCCTCACCGGGGGCCAGCGATATGCGGTTCAGCAGCAGCGAGCACAGCACGCCCGCGTCGCCGGGGTAGCGCTCCCCGAGTTCGAGTACGGTCTTGGCCTCCCGCTCGAATTCCTCGGCACCGGAACGCACGTAGTTGATGGCGCCGTCGATCACGGCCGGCACCAGCACGTCGAGGTCGGGCTGCGGGAAGGTGATCCAGGTGGTGAACAACGCCCGCAGCCCGTCGCCGTCGGACTGTCCGTCGAGCAGAGAGATGAACGGGTCGAGGTCGGCGACGCCGAGGGCGCGCATCAGTTCCACCGAACGTGCTGCCGGCCGGAAGCCTGCCAGGGCCTCGAATGGGCTCAGTGCGACCAGGATCTCGGGTTTGTGGCTGCGGTCGCGGTAGTTGCGGGTGGGCGCGGTGACCGGGATGCCCATCCGCTCCTCGCGGGTGTAGCCCTCGATCGCCTGCTCACTGCTCGGGTGCGCCTGCAGCGACAGTGGTTCGTCGGCCGCGAGCAGTTTCACCAGGAACGGCAGGGTGTCGCCGAACCGGTTGCGTACCGCGGCCCCCAGTTCGCCGTCCGGGTCGGCGCGCAGCGCGTCGAGCAGTGAACGCTCACCGTCCTCGTCCTGCAGCCACGCCGGGTCACCCGGGTGCGCACCGAACCACAGTTCGGCCTCGGGATGCTCGGTGGGACTGGGAGCTCCGGTGAAATCAGCAATCGCGGTCCGCGAACCCCATGCGTAGGTCCGGACCGCTCCCCTCAGCAGATGCACTTACCTCAACCTCGAACCAGCCGCTGGTAGACCGCCGCCATTTCGAGGCGGACCGCCAGCAGCGCTATTTGTTGTTCGAGACCTCCGGGCGCGGTGCCCGGCACGTCTCGATCCCCCCCTGCCATCACGACCTCTGGCACGTCGTTGGCGTTGACGACGTTGACGTCGTCGAAGTCTCGCAACCGGATGGATATCGCGGGCCGGTCGCCGTCGGACGTCAGCACGAAGGTGCGGGTCCGCGCCGGCAGTGGCCCGTCGATCTGCTCGTCGTGGAAGATGGACAGCTCACCGGTGCCGGCTCCGCGCCCCCAGCCGGTGCCGATGGCCGCCAGCGCATCGGTCAGACCGACCGCGGCGACCGATTGGTGGGCCACCCGCAGCATCACGGCGGCCGCGTGCCCGGCCAGGGCGACGGTGGCGGCACTGTCCCCGGCGAAGACGACCTCACGGCCCGACATCTGGTCGGCCAGCGACTTGGCCGGGTTGGTGAACAGTTCGTGGCGGGCGCTGTTGCGGAACGCCTCGGCGTCGAGCTCGTCGGCGAGTGCCCCGAGGTCGGCGTAGGTTCCGGGGCAGACGACCTGCAGCACCGCCAGCCCGGCGGCCAGGTATCGGGTCAGGGCGAAATCGTCGGGCACCGGGACGCGCGGGGGCAGTGCGACCGCTCGCCCCGCGGTGGCGTCGCGCAGCGGCCCCTCGTACGGGGCGACGACGATGACG
>NZ_JBSWXU010000086.1:0-22177 GCF_056160785.1 Mycobacterium sp. ABE4_509
GAGTCGTCTTCGGCCACCTCCACACAGACCACAACAACCGTCAAGAGCCTTGCCAACTGGCAGCGGCTTGACATAGGAGAAACACATGACCACGCCATCAGATGTCCGCCGCGTCGCGGTGGTGACCGGAGCCAGCGCCGGCATCGGCGAAGCGACCGCGAGAACTCTTGCTGCACAGGGGTTTCATGTGGTCTGCGTGGCACGGCGGGAAGGCCCCATCAAGGCGCTGGCAGCCGAGATCGACGGCACCGCGATCGTGGCCGATGTCACCGATCCCGAGGCCGTCGCAGCCATGGCCGGGCGGCTGGACCGGGTCGACGTCCTGGTCAACAACGCCGGCGGCGCCCGGGGCCTGGAGCCGGTGGCCGACGCCGACGTCGAGAACTGGCGCTGGATGTGGGAGTCCAACGTGATGGGCACCCTGCACGTCACCAAGGCGCTGCTGCCCAAACTGATCGACTCGGGTGACGGGCTGATCGTCACGGTGACCTCGATCGCCGCCGTGGAGATCTACGACAACGGCTCGGGATACACGACGGCCAAGCATGCCCAGGGGGTGTTGCACCGCACGCTGCGCAGCGAGCTGCTCGGTAAACCGGTGCGGCTGACCGAGGTCGCGCCCGGGATGGTGCACACCGATTTCTCGCTCAATCGGTTCGACGGCGACACCGAGCGCGCCGAGAAGGTCTACCAGGGCGTGACACCGCTGGTCGCCGAGGACATCGCCGAGGTGATCGGGTTCGCGGCCTCCCGCCCGGCCCACGTCGACCTGGACCTGATCGTGGTCCGACCGCGCGACCAGGTCAGCGGAGCCTCCGGGTCGCGCTTCAACAGGGGTTGAAGAACTGGCAGCGCAACCGGGGTTGACGAACGAGCAGCGCAACAGGGGTTGACGAACGAGCATGGCAACGCCCGTCCGTCGTCTGGTCGTCCCCTGGCGTTCGCCCCGGTCGGCTAGGGTCCGCGCCATGTCCCGGGTCGCCGCGTTCCTCGTGTCGTTGCTGCTCGTCGTCGCTGCGGCGGCGCTCCCCGTCCCGCCTGCGGGCGCCGACCCCGGCGGGTTCGATCTGCAGGCGCACCGCGGCGGCCGGGGCGAAACCACCGAGGAGTCGCTGCGCGCCTTCGCCAAGTCCCTCGAACTGGGCGTCAGCACGCTCGAGTTCGACATCGTCCTGACCCGAGACGACCAGCCGCTGGTGTGGCACGATCCGCGGATCGAGCCCGAGAAGTGCGCCGACACCGCCCCACTGTTCCCCGGCGACCCGCAGTACCCCTACGTCGGCAAGCTGGTCCACGAGCTGACGCTGGCGCAGATCCGCACGCTGGACTGCGGCAAGCGGCTCCCGGACTTCCCCGATGCGGAGGTGGTTGCCGGCAACACGATCGCCACGCTGCCGGAGGTGTTCGCACTGACCGAGGCCTACCGCGCCGAGGTCCGCTACAACATCGAAACCAAGATCGAGGCCGATCACCCGGAGATGTCGGCCTCACCGGAGCGGTTCGTCGAGGTGATTCTGGCCGCCGTGCGCGCGGCGGGCAGGCTCGACAAGGTCGACATCCAGAGCTTCGACTGGCGGACGCTGCCGTTGGTGCAGCAGGCCGAACCGGGCATCCCGCTGGTCGCGCTGTGGGACGACACCACCTGGGTGCCGGGCTCGCCGTGGCTGGCCGGCGTCGACCCGGCAGTGGTCGGCGACCCGATCGCCGGCGCGATGATGGTGGGGGCGGACATCCTCTCGCCCGGCTACTCGGTGCCCTACGGGCTGACGCCGGCGGATCCCGGATTCCGGCTGGTCGCCGACGCGGCCTTCGTCGCTCGCGCGCACGCCGCCGGACTGCGGGTGATTCCCTGGACCATCAACGACCCCGACACCATGCGCGCCCAGATCGAAGCGGGCGCCGACGGGATCATCACCGACTATCCGACGCGGCTGCGCACCGTGATGGCGGAGTTCGGGATGCCGCTACCGCCGTCCTACCAGCGGGTCGGCTGACTCACCGGCCGGGGCGGCCGTCGACCGGCTGCGGAGCGTCCGTCGGGGTCGCCGGCGCGGTGCTGGGCATCTGATCGGGAGCGGACTGCCCCGACAGCGCCGACATCGAGACCCACTCGTCCCACGGGACCGACCAGTCCCAGATGTCGCCGTCGGAGTACGACAGCGGGATGCGGGTTCCGGTGACCTCGACCGGATCGCCGTACATGGCGGTGTTGAAGTACTGCTCGGCGTCTTCCAGCGACAGGTTGATGCAGCCGTTGGTGACGTTGCTGTTGCCCTGCGATCCCAGGCTGGCCGGGTTGGCGTGGATGAACTCGCCGTTGTTGGAGATCCGCACCGCGAAACGTTCCCGCACGTTGGCGTAGCCGGCGGCCGGGTTGGTCATGTAGAAGTCCTCGTACTTCTCGGTGACCACGTGGATGCCGCTGCGGGTGACGTTGCGGTCCAGGTCCCCCTCGCCGTAGCTGCACGGGAAGTCCATGATCACCGCGCCGGCCCCGTCGAGGACCTGGATGCGGTGGCTGGCGGCCTCGGCCCGCACCACCTGGCGCCGGCCCACGGCGAAGTCCAGCGTCGAATCGGCGGCACCGTAGGCACCGGGCCCGAACGGCACGCCGTAGAGCTTGGCGTCGACGTGCACGGTGGTCCCTTCCGGGAAGTACTCCCGGGTGCGCCAGTGCACCCGGGATCCGGCGGCCTCGTCGGGCAGCCACGCCCAGCCGCCTTCCACCGGCGGTGTGGTGGTGACGGTCAGCGCCTTCTCCACCTCGGCGCGGTCCCCGTCGGCGATGGCGGCGTCGAACTGCAGGATGATGGGCGCGGCGACGCCGACGGTCTGCCCGTCGGCCAGCTGGAACCGGCCGTTGACCTGGGTGTCCGGGCTGATCGTGGTGAACGAACCGGTGACCGGGACGGCGCTGCCGTCCTGACCGACCACCGTGCCGCCCCAGGTGTAGGTGGCGCCGAAACCGAGCGGTTCGGTGACGGTGAAGGCGGTGCGGTCGCGGTTCAGCGACCCCTCGACGACCTTGCCGTCGGCGTTGGTCAGGCGGACCTTCTGGAACCAGCCGTCGGAGACGTCGACTCCGATGCGCGCGGTGGGCGACACCGCCTCCGAGGCGTCGGCCGGCTGGTAGGTCAGCCGGGGCGAAGCGGGCGTGTCAGCGTCGGGCGCCGCGCTCTCGGTGGAGTCTGTGCACGCCGCCAGGACGCCCGGCGCGAAAGCGCCGAACGCCAGCGCGGCCAGGGCGCGCCGCCGGGACAGAAACGGCGCCGGGTCAGCAGGGTTCACGTGGATCCAGCGTACCTAGAGCGCGCACCCCACCAGGACCGGCTCGGGTGTGAGTTCGATCCCGAACGCTGCGACGACGCCGTCGCGCACGGTCCGCGCCAGCGCGATGACATCGGCGGTGGTGGCCGCTCCGCGGTTGGTGAGCGCCAGGGCGTGCTTGGTGGACAGGCGTGCGGGTGCCGCGGGGCCGGGATACCCCTTGCCGAAGCCGGCCCGCTCGACGAGCCAGCCCGCGGCGAGCTTCACCCCGGACCCGGCGGGATAGTTCGGGACCGAGCCGTCGACGGTGGCCGCGAGCCGGTCGAAGTCGGCGCGCGACACCACCGGGTTGGTGAAGAACGAGCCGACGCTCCAGGTGTCATGATCGGGTTCGTCGAGCACCATGCCTTTGCCGGCGCGCAGCGCCAGCACCGCGGCGCGCACCCGGGCGGGGTCAGTCCGCGCCCCGGCCTGCACTCCCAGCGCCGCGGCCAGTTCGCCGTAGCGGATCGGCGCGCTGCGCCCCGCGAGGTCGAGCCCGAACTCCACCTCGAGCACGACCTGAGCCGACGAGTTCTTCAGAATGCTTGTGCGGTAACCGAATCCGAGCTCATCCGGCTCGACCCACCGATCGGCGCCGGTGCGCCGGTCCAGCAGTCGGACCCGGCGGATGGTGTCGGCCACCTCCGAGCCGTAGGCACCGACGTTCTGCACCGGCGTCGCCCCCGCCGAACCCGGTATGCCCGACAGACACTCCAGCCCGCCGAGTCCGTGGGCCAGCGCCGCGGCGACCACGTCGTCCCAGACCGCGCCCGCCTCGGCGCGCAGCGTGTCGCCGGTGACGGTGATCGCCGCGTTGGCGAGCCGCACGACGGTGAGGTCGGTCAGATCGTCGGCCAGCACCACGTTCGATCCCCCGGCCAGGATCAGCGCGTCCGGTCCGGCGGCGGGCACCGCGGCGACGACCTGCTCGGTGGTCACGCAGGTCACCAGGCGGCGGGCCACCGGGCCGACGCGCAGCGTCGTCAGCGGCGCCACCGGGACGCTCTCGGCGACCGCTACGCCCCCGACCGACGAAGTGACCACGGGCGGTAACGGTAGCGTGGTTTGCTATGCCGCGTTCATTCGACATGGCCGCCGACTACGAAGGCACCGTCGAGCAGGTTCATCGGGCGTTCAGCGACGAGCAGTACTGGCTGGTCCGGCTGGCCGAGTCCGGTGCCGATGAATCCACCCTCGATGAGATGGTCATCGGCGCCGACGGCAGCATCCGGGTGAAGAGCACGCAGACGATGCGCTCGCAGAACCTGCCCGGCCTGGTGACCCAGTTCCACCCCGGCGACCTCAGTTTCGTGCGCGAGGAGATATGGACGCCGATCGCCGGCGGCCGGGCCACCGCGGGCGTGTCCGGCTCGATCCCCGGGGCCCCGGTGAGCCTGTCCGGGGACCTGGCGCTGACCCCCGCCGAGTCCGGCGAGGGTTCCCGACTGGCGGTCACCACCTCGGTGGAGGTCCGGATTCCGCTGGTCGGCGGCAAGATCGAGAGTTTCATCGGCACCCAGCTGGTCGGCCTGCTCTACGCCGAGCAACGTTTCACCACGGAGTGGATCAGCCAGAACCGCTGATCGGGCAATAGAATTGCCGGCATGCCGCAGCCGCTCGGTGCGATCACCCGAGGGACGACCGGGCATAACAGGTTGCGGCGCAGCGACCGCTGGCTGGTGCACTCGCCGCGGGTCCGCCACGCGGTGCAGGCCGCAGCCGACCCGCTGGTCGTCGACCTCGGCTACGGAGCGCTGCCGGTGACCACCCTGGAGTTGGCGAACCGGCTGCGGGAGGTGCGCACCGAGGTCCGGGTGGTCGGCCTCGAGATCGATCCCGAGCGGGTACGCGTAGGCCAAGCCGCCGCCGCGCCGGGTGTCGAGTTCGCCCTCGGCGGTTTCGAACTGGCCGGCCGGCATCCGGTGCTGGTGCGCGCGTTCAACGTATTGCGCCAGTACCCGGTCGAGGCGGTGCCGGACGCCTGGGCGGCGATCCAGCGGGGGCTGGCCCCCGGCGGCCTGGTCGTCGACGGGACGTGCGACGAGTTGGGCCGGCGCTGCTGCTGGATCCTGCTGGACGCGACCGGCCCGCTGAGCCTGACGCTGGCGTGCGACCCGTTCGCCATCGATACGCCGTCCGATCTGGCCGAGCGACTGCCCAAGATGCTGATCCACCGCAACGTCGAGGGCCAGCCGGTGCACACGCTGCTCAACGCAGCCGACCGGGCCTGGGCCAGGGTGGCCGGCCACGGCGTCTTCGGACCTCGCGCCCGGTGGCGCGCGATGGTCGAACTGCTTGCTGCCGAGGGATTTCCGGTCTCGGCCCCGAGACGCAGCCTGCGCGACGGCATCCTGACCGTGCCGTGGGAGGTCGTCGCGCCGGTCGGGGCGTAGCGGACCGCCGACCCCGGCCCGACCGGGTCAGTCCCCGCTCGCTGCGCCCTTGGTCTTCGCGCCGCCGCTCGCCCCGCTGCCGGATGATGCGCCGCCGGCCGTCGCGGCACTGGTTCCGGCGCCGGGTCCGGCGCTGCTCGCTGCACCCCCGCCGCCGGATGATGCGGCGGCGGTGGCGGTCCCGGAATCCGAACAGCTGGTCACGCTGCCCTCAGCCGCCTCGTGCACGACCCAGTCGGGGGCGCGGAACGGGTCGTCACTGGCGTCCGGGCTGTCCCACTGGGTATCGGTGACGTAATAGGTGGTGTTGTCCTGGGTGATGCTGAAGTCCCCGGTGGCGCGGGCGATCGGTGTCGATGCGCAGACGTAGCCCACATTGCCCGGTTGGATCGTCGGGCTGATGGAGGTGGAGAAACTCTGGGACTCGGTGACCGTGTAGCCGTAGGTGAAGGAGATCTGGGCGTTGACGATGTCCCTCGGCCCGACCGCGACACCGACCGTGACGCTGTAGCTGTCCGACTCGGTGTAGGTGTAACTCTGGGTGGTGCTCCAGGTGAACTCGCTGAGCGTGTTGTTGACCACGGTGGTGCCGATCTGGGTGAACGGCGAGTACAGAACCCCGGTGTTCAGTTCGGTCGCGGTGAAGGTGCATTTCGCGTCGGCGCCGGAAGCACACAGGTTGTTGATGATCACCGCCTGGTAGTCGAGGTTGTCCGGGGTGATCAAGATGGCGGTTCCCTCGGCGTCCTGCACCTTGAGCGTGCTGCTGCCCTTCTTCATGCTGACGTGATTGCAGGTTCCGTTGCCGCTGTCCACCGTGCACCCGACGTACTTCGTGTTGTTGCTGGGGTTGTACTTGAAGTCGACCGTCCACGTACTGGCCGGAGCGCCGGGGAACTCACTGGTGGAGCGGAAGACCGGATAGACGTGGGTGTTCTCGCCGTGTCCCTTGACCCAGATCGACCAGTGCTGCTCGTCACCGGGCTGGTAGACCGTGCCCGCCCGCGGGCCCTGCCTGATGTAATCGTCGACCGGGCTGATCGTGCCGGTGTCCGGGTCGTAGTAGCCGACGAACTCGACGCTGTTGCTGGTGTGGTTCTTCCAGTCGAACCCTTTGTGGTCCTTGGCATCGTCGGGTTTGACGAACGGCTGGGCCGTCATCGAGACCGCCGACAGGGTGCCGTCGTCCATGTTGGCCACGTAGACGATTCCGTTGTTCTCGTCGATCGCCAGGTTCACCGGGTGGGTTCCCACCGAGATGATCGTGTAGCTGGCGTTGAGCGGGTCATAGACGGTGATCTGATTGGCGTCGCTGTTGGTCATGTAGACGCTGCCGTCCGAGGCGACTCCGATCGATCCCGGGGCGGCTCCGACCAACTGCGACGAATATCCGTCGGCGCCCACCGAGTAGATGTTGAACGACGCGAGGCCGCCGCCCTGGGTGGCGACATAGAAGTACTGACCGTCGTCGGAGACCCCCACGCTCTCCGGGTTCGGCAGCGACTCCAGGTTCTGCACATCGAGGGTTTCCACATCGATGACCGATACGGTGCTGTCGCCGTAGTTGGCCACATAGAGCGTGGCATCGTCGGGTGACAGCGCGACGCCGTGCGGCTCCAGCCCGACCGCGATGGTGGACGTGGTCAGATCCGGATCGGCGACGTCGATCACGGTGACGTCGTCGCTGCCGGAGTTGCTGATGTAGACCCGGGTGCCGTCCGAGGCGAAAGCGATCCCGGTCGGCTCGGAGCCGACGTCGACCACGGCGACCACCGCCGGCGACGGAACGTCGTCGTCGACGGTCAAGCCGGGATCGGCCTGCAGCTGCGCCGAGGTCACCAGGGTCTGCTCGGGATCGATGACCCACACTTGGTCGTCACCCCTGCTGACCACCCAGAGCAGGTCGCTGACGGGGTCCAGGGCCATGGCGACCGAATCGGCGCCCACTGCGAATGGCGTCGCACTGAGCTGCGTGTACGTGTTCTGGTCGTAGGCGGTCAGGGTGCTGTCGGCGCCGTCGTTGGCGAGCACCCAGATCGCGGTGTTGTCGTTGTCGATGATCACCGCAACCGGGTCGGCTTCGACGTCGACAGCCCCGAGCGCCGTATCGCGGGCCGACATGATCGGGACGGTGACGTCGATCACGATGCTGTCGTCGCCGTCGGAGATGGCGAAGGTGACGACGTCCACGTCGTCCGGGTTGTCTTCGCCGAGGCCCAGCGGTGCGGCCACCTGCAGTCTCGCGTCGTCGGTCGGGGTGTAGTGGAACACGCCGGCGTCGTCGATCGAGACCTCCTGGCCGAACGCGCCCAGTGATTCCACCGAGAACGACCGCTCCGTGGAGAGGCCGTCGGTGCGCACGAACTGGCCGACGATCTCGCCGGTCTCCTCGTCGAAGGAGGTGAACGCGACCACGAAGTCACTCTCTTCGAGCACATCCGGCACAGTGACGTCGATCGTCTGTCGAACCGTGTTCGCGCCCGGGTTGAACAGCGCCGTGAGCAGACCCCGGATCGGCCCGCCGTGCAGGTGCCACCCTGCGTCCCGGACTCCCAGCTCGAACGAATCCGCAACTCCCTGGGGCGCATCCGCGAAAGGCGTGTAGGTGAAGTTGCCCGCGTCATCGACGACGGCGAGGCCGTATTCGGGCTGGCGGGTGACCGAATAGACCAGCGGGTCGCCTTCGGCATCGAGGGCCACGATGCTGCCCGTAACCACGCCGTCGACCACCTCGGTCGTGCTCGTCTCGTAGGCGACGACCGGTAGCCGGTTGAAGAACGTCTCCTGGATCTCGCGACGAATGGTCTGCAGGACGGCCAGCAGCAACGGCGTCCCGGCAGGGGATGCCGGTTGCCCCGGCACCGCCGCGGGCGCCATTCCGAACGCGCCCAACACCGTGCTCACGAGGGAGCGGATCGGCGTGGCATCCTCGCCGAGGGCCGCCGGCGGGGCCGCCGCGGCCAGGGGGGTTCCCACGGCAACCCCGTCGGCAGTGGAGACCGCGCCCGCGGGAGTCGTGACCGGATCGTCCACCGCCGGCGCAGCACCGGCGCCTTCGGCAGGATCGCCGGACTCATCGGCCGCGGCCGTCTCCAGGTCCGCGGTTTCGGTGCCGTCGGTGCCGTCGGTGACGTCGGTGACGTCCTCTTCGGCAGCGCCGGCGGGTTCGGTGCGGGTGTGGATGTCGGCCGGCGGCGAGTCGTTCGCCGAGCCGGCACCGTCGTCCTGGCTGCTCACCGTTGCGGAGCCGGCGCCGTCTTCGACGTCGGCCTCCTGCTGCAGGTCCTGGGCATCGTCGGCATCACCCTCGAGCTCCTCGGCATCGACGGTGTCGAACTCCGGCTCCTCGACGTCGGCAACGTCGTGCCCGGACTCCTCGGCGTCGTCGGAGCTGTCACCGCCGCTCGACGTCGCAGCCGAGACACCCTCGGACCCGGAGTCAGAATCAGACTCAGACGGACGTTGCGAGGAGCCGGTCGACGCGGACTCGGTGGTCGTCCGCGAGTCCCCCGGGCTGCGGGAGGGCGAGGCCGTCGAATCGGCAACCGCCACACCGGGGGCGGCGGCCACGGCGAGCCCCACGCCGAGGGCCACGGCGAGCGCCCCGACCCGGCCCACACACCGGCCGTACCCGGGTCCCGGGCGAGCGGACACACTTGGACGCCGGGGCTGACTCTTCAGCCACTCCGAGAACTCCGCACCCGCCACATCCATGCTCTGCCCCGCTCCCGACACGGATCCTCCAGCAAATTGTTGCGCAACTGACCGCCGATCGAAAATTGTTGCACAGATAAGTTCCCCACGGCCCGGACCAGAGCAATCGAGGACCGCCTTCGGCAAATATTCGCGTCAGCGCAACGCTGCGTTCACCTTCCGGCTTTGCATGAGGGCAGAAACCCGGCACTTGCGTATCTAGCTGACAGCGCGGGGTTTTCGATTCGTAGTCAGCCGTCAGCTGTATGTCGCACATCTGTTGGAGCTACCACGAATGCAACTGCAGCCAATGCTCACGGTGAGGACCGCGAGCCGTCGAAGGCCCGGGCGCCGAGACCGCTACGACACCGCGGGAGCCGGCCAGCTGCCCGCGTCGAGGCACTGCCGGCAACTCATGCAGAGCCGGCGGGCTCGGGCCCGGGGACTAGTCCGCCTCGGGAAGCCGGTAGGCGAAGGACTTCTGTTGGCGCTTCTCCATCTTGCGCAGGCACTGGTGGTGCTTGCGCGCGTGGTAGGCCAGCGGGAAGTAGGTGAGCCGGTCGGGCAGCACCGAATACGCGATCCGGATCAACCGGTAGATGCGGGTGAGCTCGCGCTCCTCCGCGGCACTCCAGCCGACGCCGAGGCGTTCGCGCAGGCGGGGGTCCAGCAACCCGACCACCGACAGGTAGTTCAGCCGCAGCCCGGGGCGCGCAATCGCACGCGCCAGCGGGTGCAGCAACTGAGCCCTCAGGCGCTGGCATGGCTGTTCTTCAACATGGCGGTGGCCACCACGATGCGCTACATCGAATCCGACGATCCCATCCGGCTCGACGAACTGCGCAGCGGCCTGAAGTTCGCCTCGGCAGGCCTGCTCAACGGCCGGCGCGACTGACCGGTCACCGGGTGACCGAACGCCGTCTCACCCACCGCACCAGCTGAACCACCGTCCACGCCACCACGAATGCCGTCGCCGCCGCCACCCCGCCGAGCGCCGGCAACGTCAGGTTGCGGTACTCGTAGTCGTAGACCACCCGCTGGAAGGCCGCGTCGTCGGGTGCCGGCTCCAGCCGGAAGTCGGAGGTGATCTCCTCCGGCCGGAAGATCGACGTCGTCGTCTTCGTCAGGTAGTCCCCGTCGCGGGACAACTCCCGCAGGGTGTCGCTGTGGCTGCGACCGGCCAGCGGCCCGGCGTAGTCGAGAGTCACCGTCTGCGAAGCCACATCGGGATCGGTCCGGTGCATCTTGTGCTCACCGAGGGTGTAGATCTGCACGGTCTGCGGGGTCGAGGCGTGCGCGGACATCCGCATCGGATAGACCAGCTCGTCGGAGTCGAAGCTCAGCGTCACCGGCGCCAACGGGCCGTCGAGCCCGTCGGCGCCGCTGTCGGTGGTCAACCGCATCGCGACCACCGACCACCCTTCGGCCAGGTAGGGCGCCAGGCCCGCCGAGATCTCCGGCCTGAGCTGGTATCCGTTGTCACGCAACCACTTCTGGACACCAGCCAGTTCGCCGCCGGACAGCGTCGTTGCCTCCAACGGACCCAGCTGCACCTGCCGCACCACCGTCGGTGCCCCGCCTGCCATGGCGCCGTCGGCCGACGGGCCCTCAGCGTTGGCCCACCCCCAGGTCCACCGGCGGACCGTCTCGACCCGCGGCGCCGAGAGGCGAGCGAGTTCGTCGAACAGACCCGCCTCGGCGGCGGTGACGGTCGCCGGGGCCGGGGTCGGAACCACCAGCGCCGCATCAGCGGCCGCGGTGTCCAGGTTCAGCCGCATCACCACGGTCTCGACGCCGTCGCGCAACGCCAGCAGCGCGGTCTCGTCGGCCACCCGAAGCGAGGAGTCGGCGCTGACCAGCGCACCGCAGGCACAGGCGGTCGCTACGCCTGCCGCAGGAACCGACACCAGCGCCAGGGCGAGCGCCAGAACCAACGCCCAGCAACCCCTCACAGGAACAGATTACGTGCTTTCGCCACCGTTTTTCGCCGCAGCCGCAGAGACGAGTTCGTCGGCGAACCGCTCAGGGTCTTCGTTGAGCGCGTCATCGAGATCCGCCGCGACCTGGATATCCAGCCCACGGATGCGTGCCGGCTTGGTAGCCAGCGCCACCACGAGGTAGGCGATTAGCGACGCGACGAAGGCGATCATCGTCGGCCAGCCGTCGAACGTGGAATCGAACACCGAGTTTTCGATGTAGAGGATCGTGTTGTCGACGCCGAACATGGTCGGGGTCATCGCGAACAACACCAACCGCACCACCAGACCCACGACGATCGCCGCCATCGCGGCCGCGGACGTCCCCCGACGCCATACGAGGCCGAGTATGAACGGAACGATCAGGCAGGCGAGCATCAGGTCGAAGGCCAGCGTTAGCAGTATGCCGGTCTGTTTGACATAAAGCGCGAACACGATCGCGACGAGTGTCACCGGCGCCATGGCAATGCGAGTCGCGCGCAGCAGCGGATCCGATTTCCCCGCGACGTGTACGCGCCGGATCCCGCCGAGGTTGCGTACCGACACCGAGGCGGTGGCCAGAATCGCGCCGTTGGCCGTGCTCATCGAAGCACCGACGATGCCGCACAGCACCACGATCGTCAGAGCCAGCGGAGCGTAGTCGTTGAGCAGGACGAAAAGCACTGGGCCATCGATGTTTTCAGGCAGGATGGCTTTCGAAGCAAGTGCAACCAGCGCGAAAGGAATACCGATCGCGGCCGCACCCGCGGCGCCGATGAAACAGGCCCGCCGGGCGGTTTCCGGGCTCTTGGCCGAGAAAACGCGCTGCATGAAGTCGATCGCGACGATGTCGCCGATGCCCAGAGCGATCAACGTCGCCCAGTTGATCGTCGCGCCCTGCGCCGGGTCGGTCAACTGGCCGAAGGCGAACGGGCCCATGCCCTCCGGGATCGTCAGCCCGTATGCCACGGTGACCCAGATCAACGTCGCGATGCCGCCGATGAGGATCAGGCTCATCTGAATGATCGCGGTGTAGGCGTCGGCGAGCATTCCACCCGCGCCGGTATAGGCGAGCACGATCACCGCGATCGCGACGACGCCCGACCAGTACGGGATACCGGTGAAGTAGTTGAACAGGTAACCACCCGCCACGAGGTTGCCGGCAACCAGAATGCAGAACGCGATGATGACCAGCACCGACGAAGCGACCTCGACAGGACGCCCGAACCGCAACCGGTAGTAGTCGGCCAAGGTGGTCAGGCCCATTCTGTTCATCGGCTTGGCGAAGAATATCCCCGTCAGTAACAGGCACAGCCCCAGCCCCAGTGGCAACGTCGCGCCTGCCCAGAAGCCGAATTCCGCGGACAGATCCGTGTTGCCGAGCGTGGCGTTGGTGTCGACGGCTTGACCCATCAATGCCGCGCCCACCAGTGGCACCGGCAACATTCGGCCGGCCACCAGGAAGTTCGAACTGTCGCCGCCGACTTTGCGGGCGACGAAAAAACCGACGGTCACGACCACCGCGATGCTGATTCCGACACCGAGAAGAATCACCTCTACGAGCCTCCTAGATAGAGCACTGGAGTCTCCCGGGCTTTTTTTCCCGCCGTGAAGCGGCCCGGCACCAGTGCTAGGTCGCCTGCATCTCTCGGACCAGACCCTCGAACGGCGGAACCCTAGATGCGCCCCGCATGTGCAATGCGGGTCTGCCCCAGAAAAGCCCGATCGCGTTACGACAGGTCGCGACGGTTGTTAACGTCCCGTTTCCTTTTGCGCTGGACAGTCATTCCAGCCTCTGCTGACAATGACTACAGGGCCGCACTAGCCGGCTTCCCGGACGAGGTGCGTCGTACCCGGACAGCGACAAGACGGCGCGTGAGGAGCAGTGGTGACCGAATCGTCTGGAAGATCAGCGGGATTCGCGGATGGCCCCGACCCCGCACTTGCCAACGCCGAGGGGGCATGGGCCCAGCAAGTCGAGGCCAACCTGCCTATCCGCCGTCGGCAAGAAGAGATCGAACGCACCCTCAGCCTTGGCCTCGAAGCGGCCCCGACAATCAACGACCGGACCATCAGCACCTTCGTACGGGGCGAGAAGCCCCATTTCGCCGGTGAGCGCGGCACGTTTCTGAGGTGCCCGTTCATCGAGGACGTCAACGACGTCGGCGACGCAGAGGTTGCGATCTTCGGGGTGCCGCTAGACGCCGGGGCCACCTACCGGGCGGGTACCCGCTTCGGCCCCTCGGGAATCCGACGCTCGACCAACCTGTTCGGCACCTACAACTACGAGTCCGGCGTGGACCTGCGCGAGCAGCTCAACATGGTCGACATCGGCGACGTCTACACCATTCCGGCCAATATCGAGAAGTCCTTCGACCAGATCAGCCAGGCTATGGCGCACGTCATCCAGAAGGGCGTCATGCCTGTGGTTCTCGGTGGCGACCACTCCATCGGGTTCCCCACGATCCGGGGTATGGCGCCGTACATGGACGGCAACATCGGCATCATCCACTTCGACCGCCACGTCGACACCCAGGAGACCGACCTCGACGAGCGGATGCACACCACACCCTGGTTCCACGCCACCAACATCAAGAACGCCCCGGCGACCAACCTCGTGCAGATCGGGATCGGCGGCTGGCAGAGCCCGCGCGAGGGCGTCAAGGTCGGCCGGGAACGGCAGTCGACGGTGATCACCGTCGGCGACGTCGAGCGCGTCGGGGTCGAGAAGATCGCCGAGATCGCCCTCGAGACGGCCTGGAAGGGCGCCAAGGCGGTGTACCTGTCGTTCGACATCGACGTGATCGACGCCGGCTTCGTGCCGGGCACCGGCTGGCCCGAACCGGGCGGACTGCTGCCTCGCGAGGCGCTGAACCTGGTCAAGATGGTCTCCGAGCCCGGGTTAGCCGGCATCGAGGTCGTCGAATGCTCACCGCCCTACGACTGGGCCGAGCAGACCGCGTTGATCAGCTCCCGGGTGATCCTGGACAGCCTGGCCGCACAGGTGCGCACCGGCAAGCTCGGCAACAAGGCCGCGTCGGCAAACCGGCCTGCCTGGGGGCCGTGACCACACCGGCCCGGACGGCCCTAACTACGCTGTGAACATGCGTATCGCGCTGGCACAGATCCGCGCCGGCACCGAACCGGCGGCCAACCTCGACGTCGTCGCCGAGCAGACGGGGCGGGCCGCCGAGGCCGGCGCGGAGCTGGTGCTGTTCCCCGAGGCGACCATGTGCCGGTTCGGGGTGCCGTTGGCCCCGGTCGCCGAGCCGCTGGACGGCCGGTGGGCCGACGGGGTGCGCGCGATCGCCGATCGGGCGGGCGTCGTCGTGGTGGCCGGTATGTTCACCCCCGCCGACGGCCGGGTGACCAACACCCTGCTGGCCACCGGCGCCGGGGTGGACGCCCACTACGACAAGATCCATCTCTACGACGCGTTCGGATTCGCCGAGTCCAAGACCGTCGCGCCGGGCCACGAGCCGGTGGTCATCAGCGTGAACGGACGCGGCGGCCCCGTCTCCGTCGGGCTGACGCTGTGCTACGACATCCGCTTCCCGCAGCTGTATGTCGAGCTGGCCGACCGCGGGGCGGAACTGATCACCGTGCACGCCTCCTGGGGCAACGGACCCGGCAAACTCGATCAGTGGACCCTGCTGGCGCGGGCCCGCGCGATCGACACGTCCACGGTGGTCGCCGCGGTGGGCCAGGCCTACCCGGGGGACGAGATCGCCGCGATCGGTCCGACCGGTGTCGGCGGCAGCCTGGTGGCCTCCGCGCTCGGCGAGGTCCTGGTCTCGGCGGGCCCCGACCCGCAGCTGCTGATCCACGATGTCGACCTCGAGGCCACCCGGAAAGCCCGCAAAACGGTCGCTGTGATGGCCAACCGCTCAGATTTCACTCAACTGGGTAAGGCACAATCGCTGAGGTGACCGATCCCTGGGCTCCCCCGCCCCAGCAGCCCGGCCCACCCCCACAGCCGGCACCGGGCTATCCGCCCAACCCGGCGCAACCGGGGTACGGGTCCGCGCCGGCCCCCACCTCGCCCCCGGAGGAGGATCCGTCGGTGCAGGCCCGGATCAAGAAGATCTTCAGCGACCCGCTGTCGATCGTGCTCGTCGTCGTCATCGTGCTGGCTCTGGTGTTCGCCGGCCTGCTCGGCGGCGAACTGTATGCGCGCAACCGGGGCGATGCGGTGGTCGCGCAGGTCGTCGAGTGCGTCGTGCAGGACGATGCCACCGCGTCGTTCGGGGTGATGCCCCCGTTCCTGCTGCAGCACGCCACCGGGCACTACACCAACATCGCGATCGAAACGGCGGGCAACCAGATCCGCGATGCCCAGGGGATGAAGGTGACCCTCGACATCAACGACGTCCGGCTGGAGAACACCGCGACGTCGAGCGGAACGATCGGCTCGCTGGTCGCCAACATCACCTGGAGCACTGAGGGCATCAAAGAGACGATCCAGCGGGCCATCCCGCTGGTCGGCAGCTTCGTGACCGGAGTGACGACCAATTCCAGCGCGGGCACCATCGAACTGCAGGGCGCGCTGGGCAGCATCACCGCACGCCCGGAGGTCGTCGACGGCGGCGTCTCGCTGCAGGTGGAGAGGGTGACCGGGCTCGGGTTCACGCTGCCCCGGGAGGCGGTGCAGCCCGCGCTGGACGCGTTCACCTCGACGCTGACGCAGAACTATCCGATGAACATCCGCGCGGATTCGGTCGACGTCACCGACGACGGGGTGGTGAGCCGGTTCTCGACGCAGAACGCATCGATCCCGAAACAGACCGAGGATCCCTGCTTCTCCGGGCTGTAGACCGGTCAGTCGAGTCCGTCGAGCACCGCACGGGATCCGGACAACCCCAGCCGGGTCGCCCCGGCGTCGAGCATCGCGACCGCGGACTGCGCGGTGCGGATACCGCCGGAGGCCTTCACCCCGAGCCGGGCGCCGACGGTGTCGGCCATCAGCTCCACCGCCTGCACCGACGCCCCGCCGCTGGGATGGAACCCGGTGGAGGTCTTGACGAAGTCGGCGCCGGCGTCTTCGCAGACCCGGCAGACGTCCACCAGCAGCGGCACCCCGCTGAACTCCAGCAGCGCCGCCGACTCCACGATCACCTTGAGCACCGAGTCCGGGGCGGCGGCGCGCACCGCGGCGATTTCGGCGCGCACCACGTCGAGTTCGCCGGACAATGCGACCCCGACGTCGATGACCATGTCGATCTCGCGCGCGCCGTCGGCCACCGCGCACGCCGCCTCCTGCGCCTTGAGCGGGGTCAGATGCTTGCCGGACGGGAAGCCCACTACCGAGGCGACGACGGGCCCGCCGGGAAGCGAACCGGCGGCCGACACCAACGGCGGGGACACACACACCGCGTACACCCCGAGGTCGACGGCCTCGGTGAGCAGAGCGACGATGTCGGCCTCGGTGGCCTCCGGTTTGAGCAGCGTGTGGTCGACCAGGGCGGCGACCTGGGCGCGGGTGTAGGCGGCCATCAGAACGGCTCTTCGGTACCGCCCGGATTGCAGCCGGCACTCACCATGTCGCCGTAGCTGACCTCCGGACGCCACGGCTCGAGATTCCAGCTGGTCTTGCCCGGTTCGATCAACTCGGCGAACTGCCAATGGCAGGCGAACTGGTCGTACATCCCGGGCAGATCGGCCTCCGGCGCCAGCGCCAGGATCTCACCCCACACCTGGCCGGTGTGCGCGGAGGCACCGGGCCTGCCCGACAGGTCCCGGCCCGCCGGGGTCGGGTAGACGCGCAGGCTGGACAGATCACCCCACTTGGCCCATTCGACGTGGTCGACGTAGGGGGCGCCGGCCGGGGTCGCCGCGGCAACCGGGGCGCCGAGGAGCCCGCACGTCGCCAGGGCGGACGCCGCGGCGACTGCGGCGATCAGGCGCATCAGCGGGACTTTCCCTGAATCTCCAGGAGTTTGGGACGCACGTCGACGAGGTAGATGCCGGCAGCGACCGCCCCGATCGCGGTGCCCATGACTCCGAGGACGAGCACGAGCAGCCCGCCGACGCCCAGAATCACCAACCAGACCGGCTTGGTCAGCTTGTCGGCCGCGGTGTAGGCGTCGGGCCGCTGCATCGCGCCGTGCACGAACGCGTAGACCACCGCCACCAGCACGGCGATCTGCAACACGAAGAGGACGTAACCCACCAGGCCTTGGAGCATCACGCTGCACAGCCTATGCGGGTTACGCCCTCGGGTCGACTTCCGTCTTCGTGCCTGCGGTTACTACTTCTGGGTGACCTTCTTCGCCGGGGCCTTCTTCGCCGGGGCCTTCTTGGCCGGGGCCTTCTTGGCCGGGGCCTTCTTGGCGGCCTTCTTCACCGGCTCGGCGGCTTCCTCGGTCTTCTTCGGAAGCTCGACACCGACCAGCTTGGCGGCGCGCTCGCCGACCGCGCGGGTCTGCGTCGCGACGTTGCCCAGTGCCTCCTGGGTGATCTCGACGGCCTGGTCGGTGTAGCCCTCCACGCGGGTGGCGGCCTCCTCCAGCGCCGGCTGGCTGCGCAGCCGCTCCAGCGCGGCCTCGCCCCGCTCGATCAGCTTGGTGTAGGTCGTCTGCGCGGACTCGGCGTAGCTGTCGGCGAACTTGCGCAGTTCATCGGACGTGAGCCGCTCGCGGATGTCGTCGAACTGCGACGGCAGGTCCTCCTGCAGCTTGGTGATGCGGGCGCGGCTCTCCTCGACCCGGCTCTCGGCGTCGGTGCGGGCCTCGCCGGCTCGCTCGCGCAGCGTGGCGACGATCTCGTTGACACGCTCCAGCGCGAAGTCGGCTGCACCGACGGCGGCGAGCAGCGGCGCCTTGAGGTCCTCGATCTCGAACTGGTTCTCGATGGTCTTCTCAGCCATGGGTGTTTCCTTTCGTCTCAGCTTTGTGGATGTGTGGATGTCGTTTGCGGGATTTCCAGAGGGCTCTTGTCTTCAGTAGTCAGCTCCTCTTCTGCATCGCTGGCAGCCGTTGGCGTCGTCTCCTCCGCAGCCGCCTCGGTCAGGGCCGCCTCGTTCTGCGCACAGAACGAGGTGTAGATGTCGAGCAGCGCCTGCTTCTGCCGCTCGTTGATCGCCGTGTCGGTCACGATGGCGTCGCGAACCTCGCTGGTCTCACTGGGCTCGAGGATCCCGGCCTGGACGTAGAGCACCTCCGCCGAAACCCGCAACGCCTTGGCGATCTGGCTCAGGACATCCGCGGACGGCTTGCGCAGCCCCCGCTCGATCTGGCTCAGGTAGGGATTGCTAACCCCGGCCTTCTCGGCGAGTTGGCGCACCGACACCTGCGCGGCTTCGCGCTGGGTGCGGATGAAACTGCCGATGTCCTGCGCGGCGTTGGACACGACAGCGGCAAGATTTTCGTCCTGCGGCATGCTTGCCCCCTCGCTGCGTTGGGTATCCGATTACCGACAACCCAACCGTACGACGGAGTGCTAACTTTTGCAAGCACTAGTTAGCGCAGGTCAGAACAAGAAGTGCGCAACCGAATAGATCACCAGCCCGGCCAGCGCACCCACCACGGTGCCATTGATGCGGATGAACTGCAGATCTCGGCCCACGTGCAGCTCGATCCGCCGGCTGGCCTCATCGGCGTCCCACCGCTCGACCGTGTCGGTGATGATCGTGGTGATCTCCGCCCCGTACTCGGACACCAGATGCTCGGCGGCCCGCACGATCCAGTTGTCCACCTTTTCGCGCAGGTCGGCGTCGTCGCGCAACGACTCCCCGATCCGCATCACCGAGTCCGCGATCCGGGTGCGCAACGCCGATGACGGGTCGTCGACCGACTCTCCGACGATGCGCTTGGCCGCGTTCCACGCCGTCTCGGCCGCGCGCGCAACCTCGTCGCGCGCCATGATCTGCTCCTTGACGTTCTCGGCCTTGGCGATCGTGGTCTCGTCGTTCTGCAGATCGTCGGCGAACTCGAACAGGAACCGGGTCGCCGAGCGGCGCAGCTCGTGGTCGGGGTTGCGGCGCACCTTGTCGGTGAAGTCCATCAGCTCCCGGTGAATCCGGTCACCGACCAGATGGTCCACCCAGCGCGGGGACCAGGTCGGCGAGTCCCGCTCGATGACCCGCTCGATGACCTCCTCGGCGTTGCACGACCACTGGAAGGCCCGGTCGGCCAGCAGCTGCAGCAGCGCCTCCTGGCGCCCCTCCTGCAGCAGGCTGGACAGCACCCGGCCGATCGGCGGCCCCCACTGGGGTTCGGCGATCCGCTGCACGATCATCCGGTCCAGCACATGCTGGACGTCCTCGTCGCGCAGCATCTCGACCAGCACCCGCAACACCGTCGACGTCTCGGCCGCCACCCGCTCGGCATGGCCGCGATCACACAGCCACTTGCCCACCCGGCTGGACACGTCGGCGTCGCGCAACTTCGTCTCGACGTTCTGCGGGGACAGGAAGTTCTCCCGGACGAACATCCCCAGCCCGTCGCCGAGCTGGTCCTTCTTGCGCTTGATGATCGCGGTGTGCGGGATCGGGATGCCCAACGGATGCTTGAACAGCGCGGTCACCGCGAACCAGTCGGCCAACGCGCCGACCATTCCCGCCTCGGCAGCCGCACGGACGAAACCGACCCAGGGTGGCGCGCCGCGGGACTGCGCCCAGGAACACAGCAGAAAGATGATGCTGGCGCCCACCAGGAACCCGAGCGCGACGATTTTCATGCGCCGCAGCCCACGCCTACGCTGCGCATCGGCAGCGGAATCGGCTCCGGCGAGTGCCTCGGCGAAACTGGGTCGCTGACCTGCGCCACTCGGGCTCGGCGCCGGACGGCCCCCATCGGGTCGGTGTGCCACACCTACATCATCCGCTACAGCAGCAACGACGCCCGCGGCGCCGCCCCGGCGGCACGTCCGGGAAGCCCTCCGCGAGCCTGCCACCGTAGTATTGACGTCGGACTAAAGGGGAACGGATCACCGCGAACGTGGCACAACAGAACCGGCCGGTGGCGGTCAAAACCGATGGCCGCAAACGACGCTGGCACAAACACAAAGTCGAGCGCCGCAACGAACTGGTCGACGGGACGCTCGAAGCCATCCGCCGGCTCGGCAGCAACGTCAGCATGGACGAGATCGCCGCCGAGATCGGGGTCTCCAAGACCGTGCTGTACCGCTATTTCGTCGACAAGAACGACCTGACCACCGCGGTCATGATGCGGTTCGCCCAGACCACCCTGATCCCCAACATGGCCGCGGCACTGTCGTCGGACCTCGACGGCTACGACCTCACCCGCGAGATCATCCGCGTCTACGTCGAAACGGTGGCCGCCGAGCCGGAGCCCTACCGGTTCGTGATGGCCAACAACTCGGCCAGCAAGAGCAAGGCCGTCGCCGACTCCGAGCAGATCATCGCCCGGATGCTGGCGGTGATGCTGCGGCAGCGCATGGCGGCGGTCGGGATGGACGCCGGCGGCGCCGAACCGTGGGCGTACCACATCGTCGGCGGCGTCCAGCTCGCCACGCACTCGTGGATGTCGCATCCGCGGATGAGCGCCGACGAGTTGATCGACTACCTCACCATGCTGTCCTGGAGCGCGTTGTGCGGCATCGTCGAGGTCGGCGGCTCGCTGACCGAGTTCCGCCAGGCATCGCATCCACCCCCGATCCTGCCCACCCGGCTGCTTGACCAGGGGCCATGAGCGACGCGGACGAGCCGCAAGGACTGCCGTCACTGTGGTCACACCACCCCCACCAACATCTGATGTTCCGCCCCGGTGACCGGGTCGCCGACATCGACCCCGACGCCACCCCCGGATTCCGCGGCGACAAGGCCGACGCCCCGACACTGCAGGAGGAGCGCAACGTCCGCTTCGCCGAACTGCAAGAGCTGCTCTACGCCAACAGCCGCGCCGGCGACCACCGCTCGGTACTGCTGGTCCTGCAGGGTATGGACACCGCAGGCAAGGGCGGGATCGTCAAGCACGTCGTCGGGGGCGCGAATCCGCAGGGCATCGACTACAAGAGCTTCGGCAAACCGACGGCCGAAGAACTGTCGCACCACTATCTGTGGCGGATCCGCAAAGCCCTTCCCGCCCCCGGGCACATCGGGGTGTTCGACCGCTCGCACTACGAGGACGTGCTGGTCGTCCGGGTGCACAACCTCGTCCCGCCCGACGTGTGGGAGCCGCGCTACGACGAGATCAACGCCTTCGAACGCGAACTCGTCGACGGCGGAATGTCGCTGATCAAGGTGGCCATGTTCCTGTCGCTGGACGAGCAGAAGGAGCGGCTGGCCGAGCGACTCGACCGCCCGGACAAGTACTGGAAGTACAACCCCGGTGACATCGACGAACGGCAGAAGTGGCCGCTCTACCAGGAGGCCTATCAGGCGCTGCTGGACCGGACCTCGACGGAGTACGCGCCCTGGCACGTGGTGCCGTGCAACAGGAAGTGGTACAGCCGGCTGGCGATCACCGAGCTGCTCATCGAGACGCTCAAGCAACTCAACATGGCGTGGCCCCCACCGGACTTCGACGTCGCGGCCGAGAAGAAGCGGCTGGCCGCGTCCTAACTGCCTCTGAGCTGCCCGCGAACGTCCGGTTTCTGACGGGAATCGGCCGAAATCCATCATAATCCGCACCCCCGCGGAACCGTCGGGTGCCCGGCACGCATCTGACCAGATGTGGACGAACTCGTCGTCGCCGGCGAAGCGATCGCCGCGGGCCGGGTGACCCGCCATGAGCTGCGGACCCGGTTCGTCAAACTGCACCACAACGTCTACGCACCGATCGGGATGCCCCTCGATGCCGCAGAGCGGGCGCGGGCGGCGTGGCTGTGGTCGCGCCGGGAGGCCGCCGTGGCCGGGCTGTCGGCGGC
>NZ_JBSWXU010000087.1:0-22042 GCF_056160785.1 Mycobacterium sp. ABE4_509
CAGCCAGCCGACGAGCACCGGCAACCAGGCGGCTCCGGCGGTGGCGCGACCGGACCCGGCCGACCCCACCTTGTGGCCGCAGCGCGAAGCTCTCAAGGCGGGGCTGCAGTACCCCGCGCTGGCCGGTCCGGTGTTCGACTCGCTGGCCGCCGAGAGCTTCACCCACCCCGGCTACGCCGCGGTGCGCGCGGCGATCGAGTCCGCCGGCGGGACGTCCTCCGGGGTGACCGGGGCGCAGTGGATCGAGGTGGTGGGCCAGCAGGTCAGCTCCCCGCTGGCCGCCGGCCTGATCAACGAGCTGAGCGTGGAGGCCATCAACGCCGACGACGAGCAGCTGCCCCGCTACATCGGCGGGGTGCTGGCCCGGCTGCAGGAAGTGTGGATCGGCCGCCAGATCGCCGAGGTCAAGTCGAAGCTGCAGCGCATGTCGCCGGTCGAGCAGGGCGACGAGTACCACGCGCTGTTCGGGGATCTGGTGGCGATGGAGGCCTACCGGCGCAGCCTGCTGGAACAGGCCAGCGGTGACGACCTGACTGCATGATCAGCTGCCGCGGGTTATGGTAGACATTGCAGAAATCTGTCGGGGAGAATGCGAGCTCGTGATGCTGGTAGACACCATCCGGACCAACAAGGTGCGACTGATCGCTGGGGCGTGCGCCGCCGCGGCCGTCGCCCTGCCGCTCTTCACGTCCCTGACCAGCACTGAGGCCACCACCGAGGTGACTGCGGGTCCGGCGTGCCTGGCGTGGTTCGGCAACAAGGAGGACGGGCACTGCCTGTCCTACTCCAACGGCAGCGGCGTGGCGATCGGCAGCCCGAACGTCGGGTTCGACAGCGCATACGGCGGTATCGGCGTCTACACGGGGCCGCTGTTCCCCGGTACCACGATCACCCAGCCGATCGGCTAGTACTCGTTCTTCTTCGTCGACTCCGGCCCGATCACATCGGTGCCGGAGTCGATTTGTGTGAGCTCCACCATGGACGGGTCGGGTGACACCCGGTCGGCGATCTTGCGACGCCCGGCGTCGATCACGGCCTTGGCCGCCGGGCTGTTCGTCACCGCCCGGTAGGTGCCCGCGATCTGCTCGTAGCGCTGCTTCCCAGCCTTGGTCCCCAGCACGTAGCCGACTGCCAGAACGGCGACATACCCGATCACAGGGCTCCTCCCAGATCCGTCTTGCGTCACGATGCGTCGCTGTCCATCCTGCCTCACCACAGGGCGTGCGCGCCCGGCTGGGAGCGCATTGGCGATGCGAAGCAGACGTAGGCTAGAGTGCACTCTGGCCCGCGGCACGACGCCCGCGGGCAAGGCAGTCCCCTGTAGCTCAATTGGCAGAGCATTCGGCTGTTAACCGAAGGGTTGCTGGTTCGAGTCCAGCCGGGGGAGCCAGGTCACCCACAGAGTCCCCGCAACACCCCAGCTAGTCGGTTCGGCGGCTGTCGGCGTCGTCTGCGGTTGACGCCCCGGCCTGATCAGCCGCTGTCGCTGAGCCGTTCTGCCGCACTGACCAATTCGTCGATGTAGTGTTGTCTACGCTGCCTTGAGACCCGGGCCTCGAATGGTCCGATTTGTAGTTCCCACTTGGCGTTTCGCTGTCCATCGAACACGGGTGCGGTCAGGACGCTGATTGGCAGGTCGTCATCGATGTTGAGTCGCTCGGCCTCGTATGGTGCGCCATTGAGACGTGCGAGCAGCGACACCACGCGATCGCGCAGGTCGGCGCCGGCGGGGCTGTCGCAGAGAAAGCTGACCACATCGCCGAGGACGTCCACAGTCGTGATGTCGGCGGCGCCGACGCCCCATACCCCGACACCGTTGCGCCGTATCTCGGCGAGCAGTTGCCGGTATGCCGTGGCGTGATCGGGCGCTACGGTGCTCAGCCACCCCTCCTGGGTGGCGGTGTCGGCATGGGCGACGATGGCGGCCCCGGCAGGTGGGGTGAGCGGCAACCGGGTGCCGGGTGCAATCCCGGCCGGTATCCGCCCACGCACCGCCGTCACGGCGATGACGATCAGCTGGCCGCGGTGAACCGTGCTCAAGCCGACCGCGCAACCAACTTGTTGCGCCAGCGCTCTCAGCTCGGTGTGGACCCGTTCGGGGTGTGGCAGGGCGGGCCGTGCGCGCTCGCTGATCGCGATGAGCGCCGGTCCGAGTTCATAGGTGCGGTCAGCGAGCCGGGCGACCCAGCCCTGTTCGTCGAGCGTGGCAAGGATCGCCCCGACGGTGGACCGACTCAGACCGAGTCCGTCGGCAATCTCGGCCGCTGTCTGCGGGCAATGGCGGACGGTCAAGAACTCCACCACCGATATCGCCCGCAGTGTCGGCGGCGAACCGGCGCCGCGCAGCCCCTTTCCAGATGACAATTCTTCCCCTAGTCTGTCCAAAACAATTATCCGTTTTGACGATACGAGTATTCGTATTATTCGGAAAGGGGTTGGACGTAGCTGCCGCGACGCTGCCGGAGGTCGACATCGACGGTGTCGACTTCGCTTTCGATGACCAACCCGACCTGCATGGTGTGCTCGCTCGGCTGCGCGGCCGACGCGACTACGCGATCGTGCCGTTCGCGGGCACGCAGGCGGTTCTGCTGCTGACGCAAGACCTGGTGGCTGCAGGGTTTCGCGACGAGCAGACCTTCCCCTCCTGGGCCGCCTACTCGTTGACAACCAAGCCGGTATGGGGTCACACGATCCAATGCATGACCGGGCGCGAGCATCGGGTGAATCGGACGATTGTGTCGACACCGTTGCGGCGCAACGACGTTGGTCGCTACATCGAGCCGGTCATCGCGCCGGTAGTCAACGAGTTGATCGACCGCTTCGCCCGCCGCGGCGAGGCCGACCTCGTCACGCAGTTCACACGTCGCTTCTCGCTGCTGATCAACAACCGGATGCTCGGCATCCCGGTCGAGGACGAAGAAACCGTCTACCGTTGGGCGCAGGGACTGCTGCACTACGCCCTCGATCCCCAGGAAGCCATCCTCTGCTCGGCCGAACTCACCGACTACGTCCTCCCCATCATCGAGGCACGTCGGCGCCACCCGGGTGACGACATGATCTCGCGCATCGTCACCGCCACCACCGACGACGGTGAGCGACTCGACGACGAGCAGGTGCTGTCGTTCGTGCGGCTGCTCTACCCCGTCGGAGCCGACACCACCATGCTCGCAATGGGCAACGTCCTAACCGCGCTGCTGACACACGGCGACCAACTCGCACTGCTGCGTTCTGACCCCGATAAGTATGTGTCATGGGCAATTTGGGAAGCATTGCGTTGGGAGCCTCCGGTCGGATTGTTGCCCAGGGTCTGCCCCGAGGCCGTCAGCTGGCGCGGCATCGACATCCCCGCGCAGACCCCCATGGTGTTCGCCATCAACGCGGCCAATCGCGATCCATCCGTCTACGCCGAGCCCGACACGTTCGACATCGCCCGCCGGGCCACCCCGCTCGTCGCGTTCGGGCAGGGCCCGCACAGCTGCATCGGGAACTGGCTGGCGTTCGCCGAACTCACCACAGCGCTGCGGATCCTGATCGAGCGGCTGCCTAACATCGCGCTCGCGCCAGAAGCGGCGCCTTCCGTGCGGATCACCAGCCAAGACGTCCCCACCCTGCGCGGGCCCAACACGCTGCCGGTGACTTTCGACCCGCAATGAACCGCTATTGGCGGTTCTCGGCAGTCGACGATCGAAACGGTTTGGTCGGGTTGGCGCAGTTTGTACTTGAGCTCGGCGATCTGATCGTCTGACTACAACTCGGGCAGCCGCAGCACCGGCGACCACAGCACCGGCAACGGACCGATCTGGGTGATCAGTCCCGGCGACGACAACGATTTCA
Source organism: Mycobacterium sp. ABE4_509 (assembly GCF_056160785.1). Taxonomy (NCBI): domain Bacteria; kingdom Bacillati; phylum Actinomycetota; class Actinomycetes; order Mycobacteriales; family Mycobacteriaceae; genus Mycobacterium; species Mycobacterium sp. ABE4_509. The sequence continues at coordinate 3,835 of NZ_JBSWXU010000087.1, forward strand.
GCGCGGGATCGTCCGGCTCGCGGCGGCGCGAAGCTGCTGTGTCGACCCTGTGAGCCGCAGCACTAGTTGACGTTTGTGTCAGTTTGCTTGCGTTGCTGTGCACGGTTTGTCAGCAGGGCGTTTGCCTCGATCCGACTCGAACCGGCGAATCGACGAATTCATCCGGAGTCCATCTGCTGGGCGCCGTTGACCATGTGTGTTCAGCCGATCTTTGCGAACGCAGGTAATCTCGGCGCCTCGGCAACGAGACCCACTTCGCCGTCACCCCATGCGGCGCCACCCCGTGGGACGGCGGCTGCGGCTAGGCCCCGGCCCCGTAAGGTGGCCGCCATGCGAGCTCTTCCGGTGGCCGTCGCGACATGCCTGCTCGCCGCGGGCTGCGGCTGGAGTCCGCCGGCGGCCCCGCCCACCACCAGCGCCGATTGCGGCCCGGGACCGACCACCGACGCGGTGACCGCCGAATTCGCCCTGCTGCCCACGGCGCCGTGGGAGGAGAGCGCGCGCGGCCACACCGCCGACTGCCAGATGTACTGGGTGGTCGTCGACGCGGGCAACGAGCCGGACCGCCTGCAGCAGGTGCTGTTCTTCGCCGGCCAGGACCCGGTCGGCTCACCCACCCCGGAGCCGCGCCCCTACCTGTCGGTGAGCCCGCAGGGCGACCACGACGCCGTCGTGCAGTACCAGTGGCGCGAGGACGGTGACGAGCCCTGCTGCCCGACCGGCATCGGCACCGCCCGGGTCACCCTGGAAGAGGGCAGGCTCACGATCCTGGATCCGATACCGGGACCCTGAGGCCTCACTCGTCGGGGATGTTCTCCGGGTGCAGCATCTCGGCATAGCGCAGCTGCTCGGGGATACCGAATCCGTCGATCAACGCCTCGACGTGCGGCCGCAGCCGCTTGCACCGGTCGTTGATGCCGCGGGTGACGGCCTTGGAGCGCTCGGTGGACAGGAAGCGGTGCTCCATCCACCAGGCTTTGTCCTCTTCGATCACCGACAGCGCGTACAGGTCGCAGACCATGCACAGGATCTCGCGGGCGTCCTCGTCCTCGCAGGTCTCGATGCCGGCCACGAAAGCCTCCAGCACGATCCGGTCGATGTGCGCCCGGGCGGCGTGCAGGACGTGGTCCTGCACCGAGTTGAACGCGTCGAAGGGGCTCATCTCCTTGGACTTGGCCTGCAGCCGTCGGGCCACCGAGGCGAGCATGTACTCCTCGCGGTCGGTGAACATCTGGACCTGGGTGCCGCGGTTGAAGAGGCTGCCCTCCTCCTCGTTGTCCTGGCGGCTGTCCAGAATGGTCTGCATGATCGTCTGGGCCGCAGTGCGTTTCACCACCCGCTCACCGGCGAAGTTGGCCGCGAAGCGTACCCACTCGACCGGGCTCATGCCCTTGATGTCATCGGCGTAGGCGGTCAGCAGCTCCTTGGCCACCAGCTGGGTCAGCACATGGTTGTCGCCCTCGAAGGTGGTGAACACATCCGTGTCTGCCTTGAGCGCGATCAGCCGGTTCTCGGCCAGATAGCCTGCGCCGCCGCAGGCCTCACGGGCCTCCTGGATGGCGCTGGTGGCGTGCCAGGTGTTGGCCGCCTTCAGCCCGGCCGCGCGGGACTCCAGCTCGCGCTGCTCCTCGGGATCGGGGTCGTCGGCGGTCTGCAGCTCGTGGGTCTTGCTGACCAACTCGTTCTGGGCGAACTGCAACGCATACGAGCGGGCGATCAGCGGCAGCAGCCGCCGCTGATGCACCAGATAGTCCATCAACAGCACCTCCTCGCCGTCGTCGCCGGGAGCATCGAACTGGCGGCGCTGCAGCGCGTAGCGCGTCGCGATGTCCAGACCGACCCGGGCGGCCGCACCGGCGCTGCCGCCGACGGTGACCCGGCCGCGGATCAGGGTGCCCAGCATCGTGAAGAATCGGCGGTTGGGGTTCTCGATCGGTGAGCTGTAGGTACCGTCCGGTGCCACGTCGGCGTACTTGTTCAGCAGGTTCTCCCGCGGCACGCGCACATGGTCGAACTGGATGCGACCGTTGTCCACGCCGGGCAGGCCGCCCTTGTAGTCGCAGTCCGAGGTGGTCACCCCGGGCAGGTCGTTGCCGTCGCCGTCGCGGATCGGAACCACCAGGCAGTGCACGCCGTGATTGGTGCCGTCGGCGGTGATCAGCTGGGCGAACACCGCTGCCACCCGTGCGCTCTGGGCCGCGCCGCCGATGTAGTCCTTACGCGCGGTCTGGGTGGGCGAGTCGATGACGAACTCTTCGGTGGCCGGATCGTAGGTGGCCGTCGTCTCCAGAGCCTGCACGTCGCTGCCGTGGCCGGTCTCGGTCATCGCGAAGCAACCGAGCAGGTCCAGGTCGATGATCTTGCGCACGTAGGCCTGGTGATGCCGTTCGGTGCCGAGGTTTTCGATCGCCCCGCCGAACAGTCCCCACTGCACGCCTGCCTTGACCATCAGCGACAGGTCGCTCATCGCGAGCATCTCGATCTGGGTGACCGCGGCGCCGACGTCGCCGTTGCCGCCGTGCTCCTTCTTGAAGCTGTCCTCGGAGGCGCCGCGGGCAGCCATGATCTTCATCTGCTCGTTGACCTTGGTGCGGGCGATGACGGTGTTGGGTGTGTAGTGCGGCCGGAACACGTCGTCGCTGAGTTCGGCGCGCATTCGATTCTTCACATCCCGAAAGCGTCCATCGAGGCAGTTGCGCAGATGCTCCGCGGTGGTGGTCATATCTCGACGGTAACCGCCACAGGGGGCCTGCAAACTGTGATGTGGCGAACCGAAGGTGAACCTGACTTCCCAGGCCGACTCGCGGTGCCGTTGAATCATGATCATGACCGAGCACGGGGAGGGGGCGCTCTCGCCGACCGGGCTGCCCCACCTCGCCGACCACAGGCACGCCGACGTCACCGGCGGGTGGCTGCGGGCGGCGACCTTCGGGGCGATGGACGGTCTGGTGAGCAACACCGCACTGATCGCCGGTGTGGCGGCCAGCGCCAGCGCCCACACCGTGGTGCTCAGCGGGGTCGCCGGGCTGCTGGCCGGCGCCTTTTCGATGGCGTTGGGGGAGTACACGTCGGTGCGTACCGCCAACGAGCAGATCGACTCCGAGGTGCGGGTGGAACGCAGGTCGTTCAAGTTGCATCCGCAGGCCGAGCGGTCCGAGTTGGTGGGGATGCTCACCGATATGGGGATGTCGGCCGAGACCGCGGCCAAGGCCACCGAGGAGATCCACCGCGACGAGAAGCGGGCGGTGAACTTCCACCTGGTCCAGGAGCTCGGCGTCGACCCCCGCGAGAAGCCCTCGCCGTGGGTGGCCGCCGGGTCGTCGTTCGTGCTGTTCGCCATCGGTGCGGTGATCCCGCTGATCCCGTACCTGCTGGGCTACGAGTCACTGTGGGCCGGTCTGGCTTTCGGCGGTGCCGGGTTGATGCTCGCCGGTGCGTCGGCGTCGCGGTTCACCCACCAGCCGCTGGTCTGGACGTCGTTGCGGCAGTTGGCTTTCGGCGCGGTGGCGATCGCGGCCACCTATCTGGTCGGGCTGCTGGTCGGGGCGACCGTCACCTGAGGCTCAGCTGTCGTTGCCGACCGTCAGCGCGCGGGCCTGGTCGGTGAGCTCGTCGAGGGTGCTTTCGTCGTCGTCGATGTGGCGCAGATGTGGCCGTGTCGCGGCCAGCACCACCGCGCCGGCCAGCACCGCGGCCGCCCCGACCCAGAACGGCACGTGGGCGTTGATCCGTTCACCCAGTAGGCCGGCCAGCCACGGCGCCAGGGCGGCACCGCCGAACCGCACGAAGCTGTAGGCCGCCGAGGCGACGCCACGCTCGACCGGGGCGGCCTTCATCACCGTCTCGGTGATCAGGGTGTTGTTGACGCCGATGAACAGACCGGCGATCACCACGCATGCCGCCAGCACCGCCTTCTGGTCGGTCCAGATCGCCATCGCGGCCAGCGTCGCCGTCATCAGCACCAGGTTGACCAGCAAGGTGCCCACGGTGCCGAAGCGGTGCTGCAGCCGGGGCGCGACGACCACCGAGGTGAACGCCAGCGCCACCCCCCAGCCGAAGAAGATCAGCCCGATCTCCTGCGCGCCCATGTCGAGCGGGAACGGGGTGAAGGCCAGCAGCGTGAAGAAGCCGAAGTTGTACAGCAGGGCCGTCATCGCCACGCCGAACAACCCGCGGTGGCGCAACGCCCGGAACGGGTCGGCCAGCGTGGTGGCCCGCGCGGCGCGGGGCGTGGCCGGCAGCAGCAGCGCGGTGACGACGACGGCGACGGTCATCAGCGCCGAGACGCCGAAGAACGGTCCGCGCCACGAGATCGAGCCCAGGACACCGCCGACGAGCGGCCCCACGGCGATGCCGAGCCCGAGGGCGGCTTCGTAGAGGATGATCGCCTGTGCCACCGAGCCGCGGGCCGAGTTGACGATCGTGGCCAGCGCGGTCGCGATGAACAGCGCGTTGCCCAGGCCCCACAGCGCGCGCCAGCCGACGATCTCGCCGATGGTGTCGCTCAGCCCGGCCAGGCCCGCCCCGGCGATGATGATGATCAGGCCCAGCAGCAGCGTGCGTTTGGGGCCGATGCGGCTGGACACCACGCCGGTGATCAGCATCGCGACGCCCATCACCGCCATGTAGCTGGTGAACAGCAGCGACACCTGCGACGGTGAGGCGTCGAGGTTTTCGGCGATCGGTTTGAGGATCGGGTCGACGAGGCCGATTCCCATGAACGCGACGACCGAGGCGAAGGCGACGGCCCACACGGCTTTGGGTTGGCGCCACATGGCGGCGAAGCTCCTTCCGGGGCGGGGTCAGTGCGGGAGCGGAGCGGCTGTCATCTGCGGGTCGGGACCGGGGCGCCGGCGTCCTGCAGCAGGCGGCGCATCACCGTGACGGCTTCGGTGAGGCATTCGCGATCGGCTTCGCCGAGTCGCTCCAGATAGGGATCGATGGCGGCCCCGCGGTCGAGGCGGGCCTGGGCCAGTGCGGCGACGCCGGCGTCGGTGATGCGGATCAGCACCGCGCGCGCGTCGCCGGGGTCGGCGGTGCGGGTGACCAGCCCGGCGTCCTCGAGGCGGCGCACCTGGGTGGTCATCGTGGGCTGGGAGCAGTTGTCCAGTGAGGCCAGGTCGGAGATGCGCGCTTCGCCCTGGTCTTCGATGGTGGACAGCAGTCGAGCCTGGGCGAACGGGATCGGCATCCGGACCCGCTGGTTGGCCAGCCGGTTGATTCGGGCCACCACCGCGAGCAGATCTGCGCCGAGGGTCGAGGACGGCGAGGGCATCGAGGGCATGAACACCATGGTTACATAGCTTTGCTATATATGTCGAACCATCGGACGGGTGGTGCCGCTCACAGACCGGCGCGCAATCGGTGCGGGCACCGACTGGCAGAATCGTGAGATGACCTCGACCGGCCCGGAGAGCGCGCCTCGACGGACTGGTCCGCTTCACCCGGTGGAACTCGCGCAGGCTGCCGTGATGGCAGCGCTGTGTGCGGCCATCGCGATCATCGCCGTCGTGGTTCCGTTCGCAGCGGGCCTGTCCTTGCTGGGCACCGTGCCCATGGGCCTGCTGGCCTTCCGCTACCGGCTGCGCGTGCTGATCGCGGCGACCGTGGCCGGCGGGCTGATCGCGTTCCTGATCGCCGGCATGGGCGGGTTCATGACGGTGGTCAACTGCGCCTACATCGGCGGTCTCACCGGCATCGTGAAACGGCGGGGCCGCGGAACCCCGACGGTCGTCGTCTCGGCACTGGTGGCCGGTGCGCTGTTCGGCCTGTTCATCGTCGGGGCGCTGGCGGTGCTGTCCAGGCTGCGCCACCTGCTCTTCGAGTCCGTCACCGCCAACGTCACCGGTCTGGCCGCGGTGGTCAACCGCATCCCGGGCCTGGAGGGTCTGGCCGACCGGATGACCCGCGACTTCGCCACCGCACTGGACTACTGGCCGGTTCTGTTCTTCGCCGCCGGCGTCTTCTCCATCACCTGGGTGAGCCTGGTGGGCTGGTGGGCGCTGTCGAAGGTGTTGGCGCGCCTGTTCGGTGTTCCCGACGTGCACAAGCTCGAAGGCGACACCGACACCGACACCGGCACGGTGGCCCCGGTCCCCCTGCACCTGCGCGATGTCCGGTTCCGCTATCCGGGCTCGAGCCAGGACGCGCTGGGCCCGGTGTCGCTGGATGTGCAGCCCGGTGAGCATCTGGCGGTGACCGGCGCCAACGGATCGGGCAAGACGACACTGATGCTCATCCTGGCCGGCCGCGAGCCGACGGCGGGCACCGTGCAGCGGCCCGGCGGCGTCGGCCTGGGCAAATTGGGCGGCACCGCGGTGGTGATGCAGCACCCGGAGAGCCAGGTGCTCGGCACCCGGGTCGCCGACGACGTCGTCTGGGGTCTTCCGCCGGGCGTCTCCATCGATGTCGACCACCTGCTCACCGAGGTCGGGCTCGGCGGGTTCGGCGAGCGGGACACCGGCGGGCTGTCGGGCGGGGAGCTGCAGCGCCTGGCGGTGGCCGCGGCGCTGGCCCGCGACCCCTCGCTGCTGATCGCCGACGAGGTCACCAGCATGGTCGACCAGGACGGCCGCGATGCGGTGATGTCGGTGCTGTCCGGCCTGACCCGGCGGCACCGCACCGCGCTGGTGCACATCACGCACTACAACAACGAGGCCGACGCCGCCGACCGCGCAGTCAACCTCACCGGGCGCGGCGCCGCGCCCATCGCCGAGGACGCCACGATGGTCGAGAAGGCCGACGTGCACGCCGCGCCCGCGGCCCCGGAAGCGCCGCAGGGGGCGCCGGTCCTGGAGCTCAACGGTGTCGGCCACGAGTACGGCCTCGGCACGCCCTGGGCGAAAACCGCGCTGCGGGACGTCGACTTCGCGGTGCACGAGGGTGACGGCGTGCTGATCCACGGTCTCAACGGTTCCGGAAAATCCACGCTGGCCTGGATCATGGCGGGGCTGACGGTGCCCACCGCGGGCAGCTGCCTGCTCGACGGCGCCCCGGTGTCCGAGCAGGTCGGCGCGGTCGCCATCTCGTTCCAGGCCGCGCGGCTGCAGTTGATGCGCAGCCACGTGGCGCTGGAGATCGCGTCCTCGGCCGGCTTCTCGATCTACGACCAGGCCAGGGTCACCGAAGCGCTGCACACCGTGGGCCTGGAGCCGACGCTGGCCGCCCGGCGCATCGACCAGCTCAGCGGCGGGCAGATGCGCCGCGTCGTGTTGGCCGGCCTGCTGGCCCGCTCGCCGCGCGCGCTGATCCTCGACGAGCCGTTGGCCGGGCTGGACGCCGCATCCCAGCAGGGGCTGCTGCGGATGCTGGTGGATCTGCGCCGTCGCAAACGGCTCACCGTGGTGGTGATCTCCCACGACTTCGCCGGTTTGGAGGAGCTGTGCCCGCGCACCCTGCACCTGCAGGACGGGGAGCTGGCCACGGCGCCGACGGCTGCGGGGGGCAGGTCATGAGCGAACGCAAACCCCGCCGGCAGGTGGTGCTGCTGCGGCCGGTGCCCGGCACCAGCGTCATCCACGAGATGTGGGCCGGATCCAAGCTGGCGATCGTCGCGGCGATCGGGGTGCTGCTGACCTTCTATCCGGGCTGGGTGCCGATCGGGTCGGTGGCGCTGCTGGTCGTGCTGGCCGCGACGCTGGCCCACATCCCGCGCGGTGTGCTGCCCACGGTGCCGCGCTGGTTGTGGGTGCTGCTGTTCCTGGGCGCACTGACCGCCACCTTCGCCGGTGGCAGCCCGGTGATCTCGTTCGGCTCGGTCGACATCGGGTTGGGCGGGCTGCTGAACTTCCTGCGCATCACCGCGCTGTCGATCGTGCTGCTCGGGCTGGGCGCGATGGTGTCGTGGACCACCAACGTCGCCGAGGTGGCCCCGGCGGTGGCCACGCTGGGACGGCCGCTGCGGGCGTTGCGGGTGCCGGTCAACGACTGGGCCGTCACGCTGGCGCTGGCGCTGCGGGCGTTCCCGATGCTGATCGACGAGTTCAGCGTGCTCTACGCCGCGCGCCGGCTGCGACCTCCCGACGCCGAGACCAGTCGCCGCGGCCGCGGCCGGCGCTGGGCGACCGAACTGATCGACCTGCTGGCCGCGGCGATCACCGTCGCGCTGCGCCGCGCCGATGAGATGGGCGACGCGATCACCGCCCGGGGCGGGGCGGGGCAGATCTCGGCCGCGCCGTCGCGGCCCAAGCGCCGCGACTGGGTGGCCTTCGCGGTCGTCATCGCGGTGTGCGGGACCGCGCTGGTGTTGGAACTGACGATCCTGGGCACCAGCGGCATCCGGAGCTGACCGAGAAGCCAGCCGTTACGGTAAGGGTGTGACGGGGCACCGACATATCGACGCCGACTTCCTGGCGTTGCCGCGCCGCTCGCTCGCCGACGCGGCCCTGACCGCGGCGAAGCAAGCCGGAGCGAGCTACGCCGACCTGCGCATCCACGCAGTCACCACCGAAACCGTGCAGCTGCGTGACGGCGCGCTCGAGAATGCCGTCACCGACCACGAGGTCGGGCTGGCGGTGCGCGTCATCGTCGACGGCACGTGGGGTTTCGCCTCGCACGCCCAGCTCGACACCGCAGCGGCCGCCGACACGGCGCGGCGCGCGGTGCGGGTGGCGACCGCCCTGGCGGCGCTGAACGGCGAGCGCATCGAGTTGGCCGCAGAACCCGTCTACCACGACGCGTTCTGGTCCACCGACTATCAGATCGACCCGTTCGCGGTCAGTGCCGCCGAGAAAACCGCGGTGCTCGAAGACTATTCGGGGCGGCTCCTGGCATCCGACGGTGTCGACCACGTATCGGCCTGGCTGCACGCGACCAAGGAGCAGACGTTCTACGCCGACACGTTCGGTTCGACGATCACCCAGCAGCGGGTGCGGGTGCTGCCCAGCCTGGAGGCCGTCGCGGTCGATTCCGCGGCCGGCACCTTCGACACCATGCGCACGCTGGCCCCGCCGACGGCGCGGGGATGGGAGGCCGTCGCCGGCGACGAGGTGTGGGACTGGACCGGTGAGCTGGCCCAGCTGCCCTGGCTGCTGGCCGAGAAACTCAAGGCGCCCAGCGTGGTCGCCGGGCCCACCGACCTGGTGATCGACCCGACCAATCTGTGGCTGACGATCCACGAGTCGATCGGGCACGCAACCGAATACGACCGCGCCATCGGCTACGAAGCCGCCTACGCGGGTACGTCGTTCGCCACTCCGGACAAGCTGGGCACCATGCGCTACGGCTCGCCGGTGATGAACGTCACCGCTGACCGCACTGTCGAACATGGCCTGGCGACAGTCGGTTTCGACGACGAGGGGGTGGCCGCCCAGAGTTGGGACCTGGTTCGCGACGGAGTCTTCGTCGGATACCAGCTGGACCGGGTGTTCGCCCCGAGGCTGGGGGAGTCCCGGTCCAACGGGTGCTCCTACGCCGACTCGGCCCACCACGTGCCGATCCAGCGGATGCCCAACGTGTCGCTGGCGCCCGGGCCCGAGGACCTGAGCACCGATGACCTGATCGGCCGGGTCGACGACGGCATCTACGTCGTCGGTGACAAGAGCTGGTCGATCGACATGCAGCGGTACAACTTCCAGTTCACCGGGCAGCGATTCTTCCGCATCCGCGACGGCAAGCTCGACGGGCAGGTCCGTGACGTGGCCTACCAGGCCACCACCACCGACTTCTGGGGTGCCCTGGAAGCCGTTGGAGGGCAGTCGACCTGGCGGCTGGGCGGGGCGTTCAACTGCGGCAAGGCCCAGCCCGGTCAGGTGGCCGCAGTCAGCCACGGCTGCCCGTCGGCGTTGTTCCGCGGGATCAACGTGCTCAACACGCGTGAAGAAGGCGGGCGGTAACCGGTGATCGGGGCACAACAGGTCGTGGACATCGTGCTGGCCGAGGCGCGCCGGCTGGGTCGCGCCGACGAGACGATCGTGCTGGTGAGCGACCGCATCGACGCGTCGCTGCGCTGGGCCAACAACACGATGACCACCAACGGCGAATCGACGAGCCGCACCACCACGGTGATCTCCGTCGTGCGACGCGACGGTCACGCCCGGGTGGGTTCGGTGCGCTCCAGCGCGGTGGCCCCGGCGGTGCTGATGGACCTCGTCGAGGCTTCCCAGCACGCCGCCGCGGTGGCCTCGCCCGCCCGCGACACCGCCGACGCCCTGCCCGCGCAGGCCAGGCCGACGGACTGGGACGCTCCGATTCCCCGCACCGGGGTCGACGCCTTCGGCGGGGTCGCCGACGCGCTGGTGCGCGGATTCACCGGCAAGGACATGCTTTTCGGATATGCGCGCCACGTGATGGAGACGACGTTCGTCGCGACCTCGTCGGGCCTGCGGCGCCGCTACACCCAGCCCACCGGTTCGGTGGAGATCAACGCCAAGCGTGACGGCGCCAGCGCCTGGGCCGGGGTAAGCACACCGGACTTCGCCGACGTGCCCACCGACGCGATGCTCGAGGATCTGGGCACCCGGTTGTCCTGGGCGGCGCGCAGCGTCGAGTTGCCGGCCGGCCGCTACGAGACGCTGATGCCGCCTTCGACGGTCGCGGACATGATGATCTACCTGGCCTGGACGATGGGTGGGCGCGGCGCGCAGGAAGGCCGCACCGCGCTGGCCGCACCCGGCGGCGGGACCCGGGTGGGGGAGAAGCTGACCTCGCTGCCGCTGACGCTGTACTCGGATCCCCGGGCCGCCGGGCTGCAGTGCGCCCCGTTCGTCGCGGTGCCGAGTTCCTCGGAGCGGGCGTCGGTGTTCGACAACGGCATGGACATCGACCGGGTGGACTGGATCAAGGACGGAACGATCAACGCGCTGGCCTACCCGCGGGCAGCCGCCGCCGAGTTCGGCGAACCGGTGGCGGTGGGTGCCGACAACCTGCTGATGACGGGCGGGTCGGCCGGCCTCGACGACATGGTGGCCCGCACCGAGCGCGGCTTGCTGCTGACCACGCTGTGGTACATCCGCCCCGTCGATCCGTCGGTGCTGTTGCTGACCGGGCTCACCCGCGACGGGGTGTACCTGATCGAGGACGGCCGAGTCACCGGGGCGGTGAACAACTTCCGGTTCAACGAGAGCCCGCTGGATCTGCTGCGGCGCGCGACCGAGGCCGGCGTCAGCGAGGTCACGCTGCCCCGGGAGTGGGGGGACTGGGCCACCCGCGCGCAGATGCCGTCGCTGCGGATTCCCGACTTCCACATGTCATCGGTCAGTCAAGCGCAATAATCACAGTCGTGACCCGTTCCCCACTGGCCGACCGACTCGCCGGGATGGTGGCGCTGTCCTCGGGAAGCGACCGGGCCGACACGTTGATCCGGTTGGCCTGTGGGCGTGCCCTGGCGCTGCCCCCGCTGCCGCTGCCCGTCGACCTGCCCGACGACCAGTCCGGGGCCGAATCCGTGCTGGTGGCCTTCGCCGAACAGTTCACGGTCGACGTCACCGGCATCGGGGAGAACCTGCGCACCCGGTTCGTCGACAGCTGGGGCGCCGAGGCGTTCCGGACGGTGGTGGCGGTCTACATCGCCGACTTCGTTCCGCGGGTGTGGGCGGGCTTTCAGGCGCTCGGCCTCGGAACGCCGGGGCGCACCGCCGAGGTGCAGTGGGACCGCGACAGCGACCCGATCGATTTCGTGCTGAACGGTTTCGTGCCCGAGGTCGCCCGTGCGCGTGAGCTCGACCCGGTGACCACCGAGGTGGTGCGGCTGCGCGGGGCGGAGGCGCACAACTGCCGGCTGTGCAAGTCGCTGCGCGACCGCACGGCTCTGGACGCCGGCGGCTCGGAGGACTTCTACGGCCAGATCGGCGACTTCGAGCACAGCCGGGGGCTGTCCGACGCGCACAAGGCGGCGCTGCGCTATGTCGACGCGCTGATCTGGTCGCCGTCGGCGATCAGCGGGGACGTGGCCGCCGGGGTGCGCAAACACTTCTCCCAGCAGCAGGCCCTGGAGCTGACCGCCGACGTGATGCGCAATGCGGCTAACAAGATCCTGGTATCGCTGGGCTCGGACGCCGCGCGGGTGACCGAGGGCACCGAGCTCTACGAGATCGACGAGGCGGGACAGACGGTATTCGCCTGAGCGGGCGTGTGCGACCATAATGGCCGCGCACAGCGCCGGGGCGGTAGCTCAGTCGGTTAGAGCCGTGGACTCATAATCCATTGGTCGCGGGTTCGAGCCCCGCCCGCCCCACGTCTGCCAGATCGGGGCCGCCGAGAGTGTTCGCGTCCCACTACTGCGCTGCCTGCTGCTCCAATATCATGGGCTTGTCGACGTCATCGCTGCGGAGATCGCCGGGAAAGCACGGTGACGAGCCGATCAAGGTAGGCGGCTGTGACGGGTCGGGACGGGCTTGTATCTGCAGCACGTATCCGTCGGGGGAGTAGCCGAAGCGGTTGGGTTTGCTGAAGCCATCGCGTTCGAGCACCTCCCAACCCCATTGCTGCCAGATCTGTCCCGTTTGGACGATGACGGCGGCGAAGTCGGTACCTGGCGGGAACTCCATGTCTCGCAGGTCGTCGACCGTGACAGGCGCGTCGGTGTCGGCGGGGTTGTCTTCGCAGTAGTGAGTACCGTCTCCGACGATGTAGCGCGACCCATCCACGCTCGTCCCCTCGGGCAGGGCGTTGATGGTGTCCTGCATGTAGCCGATGATCGTGTCCTGGGCCTCCTGCTGGCTGGCCGGTACTTTCGGTGAGCGGGGAACCGGTAGCTGTTCCATGGGTCCTCCAGGGATCTCCGTCGCACCTGTGGGTATCGCCGGCCCGAGCGGTTCCGAGTCGGGTGTCGAGCACGCGGCGATCAGCCCGGCAAGCGCAGCAAGGAGTGCAACGAGCACGTGTGGTCGGCGGCGGTTCATGGTGTGAATGTAGGTGCCGTGACGTCGGTACGGCCGGCGATGATTTTCCAGTGCGGGGTTTCCTTCGGTGCCTGCTGCGGTTCCACGAGGCGTGATGGTCGCGCTTCTGCGCACGTCCCGGCTGCGGCTGCGACAGGGCGCCGCTCTCGACGATCTCCCGAAACGGACGGTGGAGTGGAGAAATCCCCGGTCAGCTGGCCCGCTCAGCCTGTAACGTTCCGAGCACGCAGACGATGAAACAATCGACAGCAGTTTCAGCAAAGGAAGACGCGATATGAAATCAGGCAACGCGTCGGCATGGGTTGTGGCACTGGGCGGTGCGGCGCTGGTCTGGTCCACTGCGACCGCCGGGATCGCCAGTGCGCAGAACCTCGAGCCGATCATCAACACGAACTGCAGCTACAGCCAGGCGGTCGCGGCGCTCGACGCGAACGATCCGGCCGCTGCGGCGCAGTTCCACGGCTCACCTCCCGCGCAGGCCTTCATGCAGCAGTACCTGGCGGCACCGCGCGACCAACGCATCCAGATGGCCGCTCAGATGCAGCAGCTGCCCGGGGCGTCGCAGTTCGTCGGGACCGTCGCCATGATGGCGCAGGAGTGCAGCAAGTACTGATCGCCGGAGTCGACACGTACCCGGGCGCAGACCGCAGGCAGGCCGTACTCTCTAAATCCAAACCCGGATTGACTGGGACGGAGTGCCGGCTTTCCGCGCAGGTCACGGCTTCAGCCGTGGTGGAAGGCCCGCCGCAGGCGTAGTGAGGTCGAGGTGGGCGTCGAGGTTGGCAAGGTCGGTGCATCATCGGGGTCGATGACGCAGCCGCGCCGGGTGTTCCTGCACATCGGCGTCCCGAAGACCGGTACGACCTACCTGCAGGACCGGCTCTGGCGTAACCGCAACGCGGCCATGCGGCAGGGCCTGCTGTATCCGGGTGACATCCGGGAGGCGCACTTCCACGCTGCCGTCCAGCTGCAGCCCGACCGCTACCCGCATTGGGTGGATCCACGACACGGGCACGCGTGGGAGCGCTTGGTCGCCCAAGTGCGCGAATGGCCCGGTTCCTCGGTCATCTCCCACGAGCTGCTGGCCACCGCCACCGAAGAGCAGGCGGCCAAAGCCCGGCGTGCACTGCACTTCGCCGAGGTGCACATCGTGTGCACCGCCCGGGACCTGGCCCGCCAGATTCCCTCGGTGTGGCAGGAGAACCTGAAGAACCGGCACACCGCCACGTTCGGTGAGTTCGTCGAATCGGTTCGCCACCGCGAGGAATCCGAGGAAGCGCCGTTCTGGGAGTACCAGGACCTGCCGCGCATCCTGAAGACATGGGGTGCCGGACTGCCACCCGACCGGGTTCACGTCGTCACCAGCCCGTCGCCGGTCGATTCGCCGCAGCTGATCTGGCAGCGCTTCACCTCTGCGCTGGGCATCGACCCGACCGGGTTGACGCGCGACCTGCCCACCGCCAACAACTCTTTGGATGCCCCGCAGCTGGAGCTGCTCCGCCGACTCAACGGCCGACTGCACGACATCGATTGGGAACGCTACGAATCGGTGGTCAAGGAATATCTCGTAGGCAATCTGATGATCGTGTCGTCGTGGCGTGGCACCCAGAAGCTGCCCGAGTCCGATTTCGAGTGGGTCGGCGAGATCGCCGCGGAGTTGGTCAGCGAGATCCAGGCGGCTGGCTACCACGTGGTGGGCGACCTCGACGATCTGAAACCCCGGCCGGCCTCGACAGCGGCTTCTGCAGAGCCCGGTGACCGTGAACTGCTCGACGTCGCCGTCGACACGCTCGTCGACGTGGTGCGCACGATGCCGCAACCAGCCTCGGACCGCACCGCTGGGCAGCGGATCAGGAACATGGTCCGGGGCCAACACCTTCGGCTGCGCGCCCAGTGGTCCGGACAGTCCCGCCGGCAGAACATCTGATCGGCTCGGCGCGGGCGCCCCGGCACCGTGATGTAATCGGACGGTGAGCCGGAGGGTGCCGTGATCCGCAGCGTCGGGCGCACCGGGCCGCTCAAGGTCACCTGGCTGGTGATGTGGCAGCTGCGATACGACCTGCTGGTGATGCTGGCGGTGGCGGCCATTCTGGTGCCGATCCCCGACACCATCCAGATGGAGAACTCGGTGGCGGTGCTGTCGGTGCTGGGCATCGCGGCCTCGATCTTCATCGGTTTCCGCAACACCAACGCCTACAACCGCTGGTGGGAGGCGCGCACCCTGTGGGGCGCGGTCATCAACGACTGCCGGGCGATGGACAACAGCCTGGCCGCGGTCGACGACCGCACCCCGGCGATGGCCGACGTGCTCGACCGCATGCGCCGCCGGCAGGTCCGCTACGCCTGGACGTTGGCCGCCGAGATGCGCGGCGTCGCCCCGCCGGCCGGCGTCGCCGACCTCACCGACGAAGACCCGTCCGGGGCCAGCGCCACCGTCCTGGGCAACCTGCAGGCGCGCGATGTCCAGAACCTGTCCATCCACGGACATATCGACCACCAGGCCAGGGTCATGCTGATGTCGGTCAACACCGCGCTGACCCGCTCGCAGGGCGGGCTGGAGCGCATCCGCAACGAGCCCATCCCGGTGCACTACGACCTGTTCATCCGTTCGCTGGCCTGGCTGTTCGCCATCGTGGCGTTCAACCGCCTCGACGCCACCCATCAGCTCGGCAGCGTCGTCATCGGCCTGCTGCTGATGGTGTTGTTCATCGTCGCCGAGCGGTTGGGGTATTTCATCGAGCGGCCGATGAGCAACCGGATCTTCGATCTGCCGATGTACCGGTTCTGCAGCACCATCACCGCGGACCTGCTCGGCGCCGCTCACCCGCTGGCCGCCCGCCGGGAAGGCGACGACGCGGTCGTCTGGAACTAGCCGACTCAGAGCACGAACACCGTCCGGCTCGGATCGGTGGTCCCGGCGGGGAGTTTCGCCAGCACCCCGGTGTAGCCGAACCGGCCGGGATCGGCGTCGTAGTACAGATAGCCGGTCGAGCGGTCATAGACGAACTGGCTGTCGTAGTTGGCCAGCCCGCCGCCCAGGAACCGGGCGTGGTCGACGACGTCCACGTCGTAACTCGTTGCCCCCAGGATGGTCCGGTCGATCACCACGATGTCGCCGTGGTCCGGCTCGGCCATCACGAGCGGGGCTGTGCGGGCGCGGGCAGATGTCGAATCGAGGATGAAGGTGTCGGTGGCGTCGGTCCCGGTGATCACCGTCCGGCGTCTCACAAGCCCGTGTCCGGACGGCGACGATGCGCTGGTGTAGAACCAGCTGCCGCCTTCGATGACGCTGTCGCTCTTGCCGTCCGAGGAACCGTGGACATAGATGTCGAGCGACACCGCGGTGGGGATGTTGGTGAACTGGCCGGCCGTCTCGTCGTTGGGGTAGGTGAAGAACCCGTACACCCCGTGCTCGGCGGGGAAGCCGTCGAGGATCGCGGCGGTGCGCAACGCGATCGGGTACGGCGTGGCCGCCGGACCGTCGACCGAGTTCTTCCAGAAGGTGAAGTTGCCCTCGGCGGAGTACTTCGTGCCGTCCTGCGCAAACGGATAGACGGTGTGTCCGCCGGAGCCGGTGTGCGCACCGTGCTGGACGAAGTCCTGATACGAGGTCGGCACCCAGCCGGACTGGTTCATGTTGACGTTGTTCGGCGGCTGGGCGGCCTGCGCGGTCCACACCTTGTCGGGGCCGACGATGCGGTGCACCGTGGCCGGCGGCTGCGGGTCCCACGGGGTGTCGCCGCTCCAGACCAGATCCCCGTAGGGGCCGCCGGCGGCCTTGAGCTGATTGACCACGGTGTCGTAGTCGTTGAAGCCGTAAGTCTTTCCGTCGACGGCGCCGGACCAGTCGGTGCCGTGGAGTGCGAACTCGAATTGGATCGGCAGCGACCACTCGTCGATGTAGGAGGTGTCGATGGTGTATTCGTGGCCACCGTCGGCGGGGTAGAGGTAGTACTCCACGAAGCTGTAGTTCAGGAACGAGTTCCCCTGCGAGGGTGCGGTCGGGTTGAACGCGTCGACCCCCGACGGCGAGGTGACCGGCAGCGTGAAGCCCGAATCGCCCTCGACGATGTAGATCCGGTTCTCCGGCGAGCCCGGCGGCCCGGTTCCGACCGCCAGGGTCACCGGCGCACTGGCCCCCTTGGCGATCGACACCGGGGTGAAGTCCGCGCCGATGCTGTAGTCGCCGGACTTCGGCAGGTTGTACACCCAGATCGTGTGCTCGGAGTTGTTGTGCACGGTGATCTTCGGCGCCTTGGCCGCGGCGCAGGCCGCGCCGTCACTGTCGGCTCGGCAGGCCGCCGGGGTCACCGCGACGGTCACGGTGGTCGTGTCGCGGGACACCGGCGGCGCGGCGAAACCGAGGGCGGACAGCGCCGAACGAACCGCCCGTGCCAGGTTGGTGTGCCACGGATTGGCCGGCCCGGAGTCGGTGGCGGTGACGGCGAAGGTGTCGGCGCCGCCGGTGGCCGCGATGTCGGGTCCCGGCGTGTAGGTATAGGTGCCGTCTGCGGTCAGGCTCACCGTGCCGTTGCCGGGGGCCCCGGTCAGCACGAAACCGATGACGTCCCCGTCGGCGTCCACGCCCTGCAGGGAGCCGGTGATGACCCCGGTGTCGGGATCCTCGGTGGCGGGGCCGGCTGTGAGCACCGGCGCCGAGTTGAACAACGTGTAGTGCACCCGGCGCATGCCGACCCACAGCCCGGCCAGCAGATGGCCGACCGGGGCGTCCGGCACCGGCTGGCTGGGGAGTGTTCCCAGGCCGAGCCAGGACAGCGTGTCGGCCACGATCGCGCGCCAGGTCACCGGTGCGTCCACCGGGGCGGGGAACTGCGGGCGACTCGCCGCCGCCGGGGTGCTGGGCAGGAGTGGCTGCACGCCAACCGGTTCCGACGGATCGGACGCCGCTTCAGGGCTCTCCGGATTGTCCGTGACCTCCGCGGCGTCGGTCACCGCCGGCTGCGCCGGCGGGGTCGGCTCGGGCCCGGTCGATCGGGGCGCCTCGGGTGCCGCGCCGCCGGTGTCATCGATCGTCGTGACCGGCGGTTCGCCGATGCTTCCGGGTCCGTCGGCCTCGGTCGGATCGGGCTCCGCGACGGCCGCGGAATCGTCCAGTGCTTCCTCAGCCTCGACCTCGGCCGCCAAGGCGGCATCGTCTTCGGCTTCCGGCTCCGACCCGGTGTGCGACCCGGTCTCCTCCGAGGTGTCGGTGCTGGGCGTGTCCTGCGGCGCGTCCCGGTCCGCCGGGTCCTCCGAGCCCGTGCTGGTGCGCTTTCCGCCGGCCGGGGTGCCCGGGCTGCGTGACGGCGCCGCCGCATCCGATGAGGCCGAGGAGTCGCCACCCGCCGAGGCTGACCCGGTGTCGGCGG
>NZ_JBSWXU010000088.1:0-22008 GCF_056160785.1 Mycobacterium sp. ABE4_509
GCACCGGCCCGGCCCTCGGCCGGGCAGGCGGTGCTGGCCGGGTGGCGCACGCTGCTCGACGCCGGCCGCCTCCAGGACGGTGAACCCAACCTGGCCGGCACGGCCCGGGCACCGGTCGCGCGGCTGTCGCCGGGCACGGCGGCCGAAATCGGGGCCGAGGACGGCGATCCGGTTGCCGTGCGCACCGAACACGGTGCCGTCACGCTGCCGCTGGAGGTCACCGACATGGACGACCGGGTGATCTGGCTGCCGCTGAACTCCCCGGGCTGCGCGGTGTATCCGGAGCTGGGCGTGACCCCGGGTTCGCTCGTGTCGATCGGGCGGGGGCAGCCGTGACCTATCCCGATGCGACCTATCCCGATCCGACGCTGTTCGGCCACGACCCGTGGTGGCTCATCCTGGCCAAGGCGCTGGGAGTCTTCGCGTTCCTGGTGCTGACGGTGCTGTCGGCGATCCTGATCGAACGCAAGATCCTCGGCCGCATGCAGCTGCGGTTCGGCCCCAACCGCGTCGGGCCGCACGGGCTGCTGCAGTCGCTGGCCGACGGGATCAAGCTGGCCCTCAAGGAGGGGCTGGTGCCGGCCGGCGTGGACCGGTGGATCTACCTGGCCGCTCCGGTGATCGCGGTGATCCCGGCCTTCATGGCGTTCGCGGTGATCCCGCTGGGCGGCGAGGTCGCGGTGTTCGGTCACCGCACCGCGCTGCAGCTGACCGATCTTCCGGTTGCGGTGCTCTACATCCTGGCCGTCACCTCGATCGGGGTGTACGGAATCGTGCTGGCGGGCTGGGCATCCGGGTCGGTCTATCCGCTGCTCGGTGGGTTGCGCTCGTCGGCGCAGGTCGTGTCCTATGAGATCGCGATGGCGCTGTCGTTCGCCGCGGTGTTCATCTATTCGGGCACTATGTCGACCTCGGGCATCGTGGCGGCCCAGGACAACATCTGGTTCATCTTCCTGCTGCTGCCGTCGTTCCTGGTGTATCTGACCTCGATGGTCGGCGAGACCAACCGTGCACCGTTCGACCTGCCCGAGGCCGAGGGCGAACTGGTCGGCGGTTTCCACACCGAGTACTCGTCGCTGAAGTTCGCGATGTTCATGCTCGCCGAGTACGTCAACATGACGACGGTTTCGGCGCTGGCCACCACGCTGTTCCTCGGCGGCTGGCACGCGCCGTGGCCGATCAGCATCATCGACGGGGCCAACTCCGGATGGTGGCCGCTGCTGTGGTTCACCGCGAAGGTGTGGCTGTTCCTGTTCATCTTCATGTGGCTGCGCGCCACACTGCCCAGGCTGCGCTACGACCAGTTCATGGCCCTGGGCTGGAAGGTCCTGATTCCGGTGTCGCTGGCCTGGGTGATGGTCGTGGCCGTCATCCACACCGTCTTCGACGAGCGCTACCGGAACCCGGTGACCGCGCTCGTCGGGGTGGCAGCCGTCGTGGTGCTGGTGCTGGGACTGGCCGCACGCCGGACGGGGCGGGCGCAGCGCTCCCCCGGGAAAGCGCCGGCCCCGGCGCCACCAGCCGCCGAGGCCGGAGCTTTCCCCGTGCCGCCGCTGCCCGCCGACGACAAGACCAGGGAGCAATCACATGCCTAGACTTCTCGACGCGCTGGCCGGGTTCGCGGTCACGTTCGGATCGATGTTCAAGAAGCCGCTCACCGAGGAATACCCGGAGAAACCCGGCCCGGTGGCCAAGCGGTATCACGGCCGCCACCAACTGAACCGCTACGCCGACGGGCTGGAGAAGTGCATCGGGTGCGAACTGTGCGCCTGGGCGTGCCCGGCGGACGCGATATTCGTCGAGGGCGCCGACAACACCGAGGAAGAACGGTATTCGCCCGGTGAGCGCTACGGGCGGGTGTACCAGATCAACTACCTGCGCTGCATCGGATGCGGGCTGTGCATCGAGGCGTGCCCGACCAGGGCCCTGACGATGACCAACGACTACGAGATGGCCGACGACAACCGGTCCGATCTGATCTACGGCAAGGACAAGCTGCTGGCGCCGCTGGAGCCGGGCATGCAGCAACCGCCGCACCCGATGGCACCGGGGTGCACCGACGACGACTACTACCTCGGCAACGTGACGCCGGCGAAGAGCGAAGACAGCACGCCGGCGAGGAGCACCCATGGCTGAGGCGGTCGCGTTCTGGGTGCTGGCGGCGGTGGCGGTCGTCGGCGCGCTCGGGGTGGTCGCGGCACCGAAAGCGGTCTACTCGGCGATCTCCCTGGCGACCACGATGATCGCGCTGGCCGTACTCTACGTCGCGCAGGACGCCCCCTTCCTGGGGGTGGTTCAGGTGGTGGTCTACACCGGCGCGGTGATGATGCTGTTCCTGTTCGTGCTGATGCTGATCGGGGTGGATTCCTCGGAGTCCCTGGTCGAAACCCTTCGCGGACAACGCGTCGCGGCCATCTGCATCGGCCTGGGCTTCGGGGTGCTGCTCATCGCCGGGATCGGCAACGTCGCCGTGGCCGGGTTCGTCGGCCTCGACGCCGCCAACCAGAACGGCAACGTCGAAGGCCTGGCGGCGCTGATCTTCACTCAGTATCTCTGGGCCTTCGAACTGACCGGGGCACTGCTGATCACCGCGACCCTCGGGGCGATGCTACTCACCCATCGTGAGCGGTTGGGCCGCCGCAAGACCCAGCGCGAGCTGGCCGTCGAACGTTTCGCCCCGGGCAGCTATCCGACGACGCTGCCCAACCCGGGCGTGTACGCCCGCCACAACGCCGTCGACGTGCCGGCCCGGCTGCCCGACGGCTCGGGTTCGCAGCTGTCGGTCAGCGCCATCCTGCAGCTGCGCTCGATGCCCGGCAGCGATGACCGACGCTCCGATGGCGGCG
Source organism: Mycobacterium sp. ABE4_509 (assembly GCF_056160785.1). Classification (NCBI taxonomy): domain Bacteria; kingdom Bacillati; phylum Actinomycetota; class Actinomycetes; order Mycobacteriales; family Mycobacteriaceae; genus Mycobacterium; species Mycobacterium sp. ABE4_509. Next base: position 2,847 of record NZ_JBSWXU010000088.1, read on the forward strand.
ATGGGGGTGCGCAGTGAACCCGGACAACTACCTGTACCTGTCGGCGCTGCTGTTCACCATCGGCGCCGCGGGGGTCCTGCTGCGCCGCAACGCGATCGTCATGTTCATGTGCGTCGAACTCATGCTCAACGCCGCCAACCTCGCATTCGTGGCGTTCTCCCGGATGCACGGCCACCTCGACGGCCAGGTGGTGGCCTTCTTCACGATGGTGGTCGCCGCGTGCGAGGTCGTCATCGGGCTGGCGATCATCATGACCATCTTCCGGACCCGGCGTTCCGCCAACGTCGACGCCGCGAATCTGCTGAAGCACTGATGAGCGCTTGCGCGAAGAACAGAGGGCACTGAGGCGCCGATGACGATACCTGTGTGGTTGTTGATCGCACTGCCGCTGGGCGGTGCGGCGGTGCTGTTGCTGGCCGGACGCCGGTCCAACCGATGGGGTCACCTGCTCGGCACGGCCGCCTCGATCGCCGCATTCGCCTGCGCCGCAGTTCTGTTCGCCGACATGCTGGGTCGCGGGGCCGACCAGCGCGCGGTGCACGAGACCCTGTTCAGCTGGGTGCCGGTCGGCGGACTGCAGGTCGACTTCGGGCTGCAACTCGACCAGCTCTCGATGTGCTTCGCACTGCTCATCACCGGCGTCGGCTCGCTGATCCACGTCTACTCGATCGGCTACATGGCCGAGGACCCGGAACGCCGAAAGTTTTTCGGCTACCTCAACCTGTTCCTGGCCGCGATGCTGCTGCTGGTGCTCGCCGACAACTACCTCGGCCTCTACCTGGGCTGGGAGGGCGTCGGCCTGGCCTCGTATCTGCTGATCGGGTTCTGGTCGCACAAGCCGTCGGCGGCCACGGCGGCCAAGAAGGCGTTCGTCGTCAACCGGGTCGGCGACGTCGGGCTGGCGGTGGCGCTGATGCTGATGTTCGCCGCGGTGGGATCGGTGTCGTTCGCCGCGGTGTTCGACGGCGCACCGCAACTGGGCGAGGGCATGCTGACGCTGATCGGGCTGATGCTGCTGCTGGCCGCCTGCGGCAAGTCCGCGCAGGTTCCGCTGCAGTCCTGGCTCGGGGACGCCATGGAAGGCCCGACGCCGGTGTCGGCGCTGATCCACGCGGCCACCATGGTCACCGCCGGGGTGTATCTGATCGTGCGCTCGGGACCGGTGTTCGACCTTGCCCCGCTCGCGCAGACCGCGGTCGTGGTCGTCGGTGCGGTCACCCTGTTGTTCGGCGCGGTGATCGGCTGCGCCAAGGACGACATCAAGAAGGCGCTCGCAGCCTCGACGATGAGCCAGATCGGGTACATGGTGCTGGCGGCGGGGCTCGGTCCGGCCGGCTACGCGTTCGCGATCATGCATCTGCTCACCCACGGGTTCTTCAAGGCCGGATTGTTCCTGGGCGCCGGGTCGGTGATGCACGCGATGGACGACGAGGTGGACATGCGTCGCTTCGGCGGTCTGCGCACCGCCCTGCCGGTGACGTTCGTGACGTTCGGGCTGGGATATCTGGCGATCATCGGCATTCCGCCGCTGGCGGGCTTCTTCTCCAAGGACGGCATCATCGAGGCTGCCCTCGGCGCCGGGGGGGTCAAGGGTGTGGTGCTGGGCGGCGCGGCCATCCTGGGTGCGGGGATCACCGCGTTCTACATGACCCGGGTGATGTTGATGACCTTCTTCGGCGAGAAGCGCTGGGCCGACGACGCGCACCCGCACGAGGCACCCGCGGTGATGACCTGGCCGATGATCCTGCTGGCCGTGGGGTCGGTGACCGCGGGCGGCGCGCTGGCGATCGGGGGCACCCTGGAGCACTGGCTCGAACCGGTGGTCGGCAGCCATGAGATCCACCACGTGTTGCCGGTCTGGGTGGTCACGGTGATCGTGCTGTCGGTGGTCGCGGTCGGCATCGTGATCGCCTACCGGATGTACGGGACCAGGCCGGTGCCCGAGCAGCCACCGGCCGGGTCGGCGCTGACCGTGGCCGCGCGCCGGGACCTCTACGGTGACGCGTTCAACGAGAAGGTGTTGATGAGGCCCGGCCGGGTGTTCACCGAGGAGCTGGTGGAGATCGACGACGAGGTGGTCGACGGCGTCGCCGCCGGCCTTGCGGGCGGGGTGTCGCGGATCTCGGGTGCGCTGAAGAACACCCAGACCGGGTTCGCCCGGTCCTACGCGCTGTCGATGCTGGCCGGCGCCACGCTGGTGGTGGCGATGATCCTGGCGGTGAACCTGTGGTGAATTCGATTCCGTGGTTGACGCTGCTGTGGGCCGTGCCGATGGTGGGCGCGGTGGTGGTGATGCTGCTGCCGGCCGCCGGGCGGGGGCTCGTCAAGTGGGTGGCGTTGACGGTGTCACTGGCGGTGCTGGTGCTGGCCGCGGTGATCGCCGTCGGCTTCGATCCAGGCGGTGAGCAGTTCCAGTTCGTCGAATCCCACCGGTGGATACCGTCTTTCGGGACGGGTTACATCCTCGGCGTCGACGGCATCGCGCTGGCGCTGGTGGTGCTCACCGCGGTGCTGATGCCGATCCTGATCGTCGCCGGCTGGAACGACGCCCGCGACGAACTCAGCTGGGGCGGCAGGTCGGTGCACGTGTACTTCGCGTTGACGCTGGCCGTCGAGGGCATGGTGCTGATCTCGCTGGTGTCGCTGGACATCCTGCTGTTCTACGTGTTCTTCGAGGCCATGCTGATCCCGATGTACTTCCTGATCGGCGGCTTCGGCGGCGAGCAACGCAGCAGGGCGGCGGTGAAGTTCCTGCTGTACAACCTGTTCGGCGGGTTGATCATGCTGGCCGCTGTGGTCGGGCTGTACGTCACGACCGCGGGCAGCGAGGCGTTCAGCGGCGGCACCTTCGACTTCCGGGCCATCGTGGCGGCGGTGGCCGCCGGTGACTTCGCCGTCAACCCGATGGTGATGCACCTGCTGTTCGGCGGCTTCATGTTCGCCTTCGCGGTCAAAGCCCCGTTGTGGCCGCTGCACCGCTGGCTGCCCGATTCCGCGGTCCAGGCCACCCCGGCCAGTGCGGTGCTGATGATGGCCATCATGGACAAGGTCGGCACGTTCGGGATGATCCGCTACTGCCTGCCGCTCTTCGGTGACTCGGCGGCCTTCTTCGCCCCCGCCATCGTCACCCTCTCGGTGATCGGCATCCTCTACGGCGCGGTCGTCGCGATCGGCCAGAGCGACGTCATGCGCCTGATCGCCTACACCTCGATCTCGCACTTCGGGTTCATCATCCTGGGCATCTTCGTGATGACCAGCCAGGGGCAGGCCGGCTCGACGCTGTACATGGTCAACCACGGCATCTCCACGGCCGCCCTGTTCCTGATCGCCGGTTTCCTGGTGTCGCGGCGGGGATCTCGCCTGATCAGCACCTACGGGGGCGTGCAGAAGGTGGCTCCGGTGCTGGCCGGGACATTCCTGGTGGCCGGGCTGGCGACGTTGTCACTGCCCGGGTTGGCCCCGTTCATCAGCGAATTCCTGGTGCTGATCGGCACATTCACGCGCTACCCGCTGTTCGGGGTGCTGGCCGCGACCGCGCTGGTGTTGTCGGCGGTCTACATCCTGTGGATGTACCAGCGGATGATGACCGGGCCGCTACCCCGCGATCTGGCCGACGGAGAATCGCCGTTCCGGGACCTGATCCCCCGTGAGATCGTCGTGGTGGCCCCGCTGATCGCACTGCTGCTGGTGCTCGGGGTGTATCCGAAGCCCGCGCTGGACGTCATCGACCCCGCGGTGTCGTACACGCTGACCACCATCGACCAAACCGATCCGAGTCCACGCATCGCGGAAGGGGGCTTCACCCGATGAACGCACCATCCATCGAATACGGTCTGCTCTCCCCGATGCTGATCGTGCTGGGCGCCGCCGTGCTCGGTGTGCTGATCGAGGCGTTCGCTCCGCGCCGGCACCGCTACGGCGCGCAGATCACCGTCAGCCTGGCGGCGTTGGTCGCGGCGTTCGTCGCGGTCGTCGTGCTGGCCCGCGGTCTGGGTGCAGGAAACGGCTCCACCGCAGTATTGGGCGCGGTGGCCGTGGACCGGCCCGCGTTGTTCCTGCAGGGCACCATCGCGTTGATCGGAGTGCTCGGGGTGCTGCTGATCGGTGAGCGCCGCATCCGGGCCCCCGGTGGCGGATCCGCCTCGGGCGAGGGCGAACCGGATTCCGGCGGGCTGGACGCGTTCACCCCGCAGGCCTCGGTGGTCGCGGGCGGCGTCGCGGAGAAGGAGGCCACCCGCGCGGGTCTGGTGCAGACCGAGGTGTTCCCGCTGACGTTGTTCGCGGTCGGCGGGATGATGCTGTTCGGCGCCGCCAACGACCTGCTGACGATGTTCGTCGCCCTCGAGGTGTTGTCGCTGCCGCTGTACCTGCTGTGCGGGCTGGCCCGCCGCCGCCGGCTGCTGTCCCAGGAAGCCGCCATGAAGTACTTCCTGCTCGGCGCGTTCTCCTCGGCGTTCTTCCTCTACGGCGCGGCAATGCTGTACGGCTATGCGGGCACGCTGCGCCTCGGCGGGATCGCCGACGCGGTGTCGGCAGGGTCGGGCAGGCCCGCACTGGCGCTGCTCGGGGCGGCGCTGGTCCTGGTCGGGGTGCTGTTCAAAGTCGGTGCCGTTCCGTTTCATTCGTGGATCCCGGACGTCTATCAGGGCGCGCCCACCCCCATCACGGCGTTCATGGCCGCGGCGACGAAGATCGCCGCGTTCGGCGCGTTGTTGCGGGTGTTCTATGTGGCGCTGCCCGAACTGCGCGACGACTGGCAGCCGGTGCTGTGGGCGGTGGCGATCCTGACGATGCTCGTCGGCACCATCACGGCGGTCACCCAGACCGATGTGAAGCGGATCCTGGCCTACTCGGCGGTGGCCCACAGCGGCTTCATCCTCACCGGCGTCATCGCGGGAAGCTCGGCCGGGCTGTCGTCGACGCTGTTCTACCTGTTCGCCTACGGCTTCTCCACCGTGGGAGCGTTCGCGGTGGTCGCTCTCGTGCGCGACGAGACCGGCGAGGAGGACACCGCCATCTCGCGCTGGGCCGGACTCGGCAAGCGCTATCCGGTTGTGGGCATGGTGTTCTCACTGTTTCTGCTCGCTTTCGCGGGCATTCCGCTGACCAGCGGGTTCGTCAGCAAGTTCGCGGTGTTCAAGGCGGCCGGCGAAAGCGGCGCGATCGCGCTGGTGGTCGTCGGCGTGATTGCCAGCGCCATCGCGGCGTACTTCTATGTGCGGGTGATCGTGTTGATGTTCTTCACCGAACGCCCCGCCGACGCCCCGGCTGTGGTGGTGCCCAGCGTGCTCACCGGCGGCGTCATCGCCGTCACCGCGGCCGTCACGTTCGCGCTGGGCGCGCTGCCCCAACCCCTGCTGGACCTGGCCAACGCCGCCGGCAGATTCCTCTGAACCGGATCGTCTGATACCAATTCCAAACATGACCGACGAGCAGATCGTCCGCACCGCACAGCACGGCGCCGTGCGCGTCATCACGCTGAACCGTCCCCAAGCCCGCAATGCGCTGAACCGCGACCTGATTCGGGCCGCGTATTCCGCGCTCACCGCCGCCGACGAAGACGAATCGGTGTCGGCGGTCGTGTTGACCGGCACCGATCCCGCGTTCTGCGCCGGCGTCGACCTCAAGGAGGCCGCCCGCGACGGGATGTCCTACTTCGCCGAGTTCCGGTCGCACAGCTGCATCGCCGCGGTGGCCGACATGCGGAGCCCGATCATCGGGGCGGTCAACGGGGCCACCTTCACCGGCGGTCTCGAAATGGCGCTGGGGTGCGACTTTCTCATCGCATCGGAGCGCGCCGTGTTCGCCGACACCCACGCCCGGGTGGGAATCCTGCCCGGCGGCGGGATGACCGCGCGGCTGCCGCAGCTGGTGGGGGCCGCGATGGCCCGGCGGCTGTCGATGACCGGCGAGGTGGTCGATGCCGCCCGCGCCGAGCGGATCGGGTTGGTCACCGAGGTGGTGGCGCATGACGATCTGCTGCGACGCGCGGTTGTATTGGCCGGCCAGGTCGCCGACGTGCCGCGCCCGACGATCCGCAGCCTCAAGCAGATCTACACCACCGGTGCGGCCGCGGTGACCGACCCGGCGCTGGCCGCCGAGGAGGCCATCGCCTTCACCCAGCACCGCGACTCCGGCGATTTCGCGGGTCTGGGCGACAGGTTCAGCGCGGTCACCCAGCGCAACAAGGACCAGTTACGGCCGGAGTGATGGCGGGTGTCAGGTCAGCACGCCGTGCAGCAGGATCGAGGTGGTGTCGTCCACCCACGACGGCGCGCAGAGCGCGTCGGGGGTCTGTAGCACGGCCAGCAGTGTGGCCCCGCCGATCAGGTCCACCAGCCGGTCGGGGTCGATCTCGCGCCGCACCTCACCGCGGTCGACGGCGTCGTGCAGCCGGATGCGCACCGCGGCGAACATGTCGTTGAACCGGGCGCTGACCCGTCCGCTCAGTGCGGCATCGGCCGACATGTCGGTGATCAGGCCGGGTAGCGCGGCGCGCACCACCGGGCTGGTGAACACCTCCCTGGCGGCTTCGATCATGGCGCGCAGGTCTGCGGCGATGTCGCCGGGCGGCGCCTGGATCGCCGTCGGCGCCGACGGGAACGCGGCTTCGTGGACCAGCTCCGCCTTGCTGGACCACCGCCGGTACAGCGCGGTCTTGGTGGTGCCGGCCCGCTCGGCCACCCGGGCCATGGTGACGCTCGCGTAGCCGATTTCGACAAGTAGATCCGCGGTGGCGCGCAGTATGGCAGCGTCGATACGCGGGTCGCGGGGCCGACCCGCGCCCGGGGACTTGTCAGCCGACAACGGGTCTGCTTTCATATCGCTACCCCCGGTATCGTAACTGTGGCGGAAGGACCGGTCTGTGCCCAGCGAACCAGCTGTCGAGGATGTCGGGCGGCTTCAGCGGTCCAGTCGTGACATGACGAATGTGCCTGCGGCTCTGTCGCAGTGGCTGTCGCAGGTACTGCCGGCCACCACTCTGGAGATCACCGTGGAAAGCGGCGTCGACTCCAACGGCATGTCATCGGAGACCATTTTACTGTCCGGGCGCTGGCAGCAGGGCGGAAGCCCGGTCGAGCAGCGCTGGGTCGCCCGGGTCGCACCGGCCGAAGCCGACATCCCGGTTTTCGACCACTACCGCCTCGACCACCAGCACGAGGTGATGCGGTTGGTGGCCGAACTGACCGACGTCGCGGTGCCCCCGGTGCGGTGGCTCGAACCCTCCGGCGACGTGCTGGGCCGGCCGTTCTTCCTGATGGACCGCATCGACGGCGACGTGCCCCCCGACGTGATGCCCTACACTTTCGGCGACAACTGGCTCTATGACGCATCACCCGAACAGCAGCGCCGGCTGCAGGACAGCACCGTCGAAGTGCTGGCCAAACTCCACTCGATTCCCAACGCGCAGCGCGTGTTCGGCTTCCTGCAGGATCAGGATCCACCCGGCGAGACGGCGCTGCACCGCCACTTCGGATGGCTGAAGGACTGGTATGCGTTCAGCGTCCCCGACATCGGCCGCTCACCGCTGATCGAGCGGGCCCTGAGCTGGCTGGACGACCACTTCCCCGCCGACGTCGCCGCCCGCGAACCCGTCCTGGTGTGGGGTGATTCCCGGATCGGCAACGTGATGTACCGCGATTTCACCCCGGTCGCGGTGCTCGACTGGGAGATGGCCACCGTCGGCCCCCGCGAGTTCGACGTCGCGTGGATCAGCTATGCACACATGGTTTTTCAGGAGCTGACCGGCCTGGCCGGGCTGCCCGGAATGCCCGACTTCCTGCGCGAGGACGATGTGCGGGCCACCTACCGGGACCTTACCGGCGTCGAGGTCGGCGACCTGGACTGGTTCTACGTCTACTCCGGGGTGGTGTGGGCCTGTGTGTTCATGCGCACCGGAGCGCGCCGGGTGCACTTCGGGGAGATCGAGCGGCCCGACGACGTCGAGTCGCTGTTCTACCACGCACCACTGCTGAAGCGAATGATCGGAGAGGCGTCCTGATGTTGGGACCGATGGACGAGTACCCGGTACACCAGATCCCCCAGCCCATCGCGTGGCCGGGGTCCTCGGACCGCAACTTCTACGATCGGTCCTACTTCAACGCCCACGACCGCACCGGCGACATCTTCGTCATCACCGGCATCGGCTACTGCCCCAACCTCGGCGTCAAGGACGCCTACCTGCTGGTCTCCCGCCGCGGCGGCGGAAGCGGGCACACCCAGACCGCGGTGCACCTGTCCGACGCGATCGACCAGGATCGACTGCACCAGCACGTCGGCAACTACCGCGTCGAGGTGCTCGAGCCGCTGCGCAAGATCCGCATCGTGCTCGACGAGACCGACGGTGTCGCCGCCGATCTCACCTGGGACGGCTTGTTCGACGTGGTCCAGGAACAGCCGCACATCATGCGCCGCGGCAACCGGATCACCCTGGATGCGCAACGCTTCGCCCAGGTCGGCACCTGGAGCGGTCAGCTCAGCATCGACGGTCAGGACATCGCGGTCGACCCGGCACGCTGGATCGGCAGCCGTGACCGGTCGTGGGGCATCCGGCCGATAGGCGAACCGGAGCCGGCCGGTCGCCCCGAGGATCCGCCGTTCGAGGGGATGTGGTGGCTCTACGTTCCGATGGCGTTCGACGACTTCGGCATCGTGCTGATCATCCAGGAAGACCCGAGCGGGTTCCGCTCGCTGAACGACTGCACCCGGATCTGGAAGGACGGCCGCGTCGAACAACTCGGCTGGCCGCGGGTGACGGTGCGCTACCGGTCGGGCACCCGGATTCCGACCGGCGCGACGATCGACGCGACGGATGCGACCGGCGCGGCGCTGCGATTCGACGTCGAGTCCAAACTCGCGGCGCCGCTGCACGTCGGCGGCGGGTACGGGGGTGACTCCGACTGGCTGCACGGGATGTGGCGCGGTGAGAACTTCACCGAACGACTCACCTACGACATGACCGATCCCGCCGTCGTCGGCCGGGCCGGCTTCGGGATGATCGACCACGTCGGGCGGGCGGTCTGCCGTGACGCCGACGGCACCGAGCGCGAGGGCTGGGGCCTGTTCGAGCACGGCGCGCTCGGCCGGCACGACCCGTCCGGCTTCGCCGACTGGCTCTCGGTCGCCCCCTAGCGCCGGCAGGATTGCTGCCGAAACGGCATTCCGGCAGCGAAAGTTCGAGTCAGGCGCTGCTGGAATGCAATGTCGGCGCCCCGGGATCCGACCGGGTGTCGGACCCGGTATCGGGCACCGGCGCCCGGCCGAACACCATCGACTCCTCGATCCGGTCGAAGCGGTGGTCGATGGCGTCGAGCACGTAGTTGTGCCGCACGTTCCACGGCCGGTGGGTGCCCGATTTGGGCAGCACGTGCGCAGCCCGCTTCACATAGCCGGCGTTGATGTTCCAGGCCGGCTTCTCCTCCATCGAGGTGTTCCCCAGATGCGGGTAGGCGTGGGTGTAGCCGTGGGATTCCATGTAGGCCAGCATCTTGGCGACCGCGCGGGCGGTCAGGTCGGCGCGCAGCGTCCACGAGGCGTTGATGTAGCCGACGCACCACGCCAGGTTGGGGACGTCCTCGAGCAGATGCTCCTTGTAGACGAACCGGTCCGCCGGCTTGACCTCGGCGCCGTCCACGCGCAGCGCCACCCCGCCGAGGGCCTGTAGCTGCAGCCCGGTCGCGGTGACGACGACGTCGGCGTCGATCCGGTCACCGGACTTCAGCACCGCCCCGCCGGCGTCGAAATGGTCGACCTGGTCGGTCACCACGTCGGCGCGGCGCTGGGCGATCGCATCGTAGAAGTCGCCCGAAAGGATCAGACACAGCCGCTGGTCCCACGGGTCGTAGGTCGGCTTGAAGTGGGTGTCGACGGGATAGCCCTCGGGCAGGTAGTGCTTGGCGACCGCGCGGATCGCCCGCCGGCTGAACCGTGGCGCCTTCTGCGCGATGGCGTAGACCGCGACGATGAACGCCACGTTGTACAGCCAGGCCAGGCGATAGCCCAGCTTGCGCGGCGGTATCCGGCGCAGCAGGTTGACGATCGGGTTGACCCGCTGACCGGACAGCAGGTAGGTCGGCGAGCGCTGCAGCATCGTGACGTGGCCGGCCTTGCGGGTCAGCGACGGGATGAGGCTGATCGCGGTGGCGCCGCTGCCGATCACCATGACCCTCTTGCCGGTGTAGTCCAGGTCCTCGGGCCAGTGCTGCGGATGGACCACCGGGCCGGCGAAGTCCTCGATGCCCGGGAAGTCCGGGCGGAAGGGATGGTCGTAGTCGTAGTAGCCGGTGGCGAAGAACAGGAACCGGGCCCGGTAGCTGCGGGCGGCGCCGCCGGTTTCGGTCTGCACCGTCCAGGTGTCGGTGCCCGAATCCCAGTCCGCCGACAGGACCCGGGTGTCGAAGCGGATGTGGCGGTCGATGCCGTGCTTGCGGGCCGTGTCGATCAGGTATTCCTTGATGTCGGCGCCGTCGGCGACGTTCTCCGGGCGCCGCCACGGTTCCCAGGGGAACGACAGCGTGAAGATGTCGCTGTCGGAGCGGATGCCCGGATAGCGGTGCAGGTCCCAGGTGCCGCCGATGGCCGACCGTCGTTCCAGGATCGTGTAGCTGTACTGCGGATTGCGCTCCTGAATGCGGTACGCAGCGCCGATGCCGGAGATGCCCGCACCGATGATCAGGACGTCGGAATAGTCCTCCGTCGCTGGACTCTGTTCCTGCACCCGCAACCTCCTCTGGTCCTGCCACGTACCACGATAGCGATTTCGGCGTGGTTATCAGCGCTATGCGCCGATAAGCACGCCGAATCCGCGAGGATGGCCGGGTGGATGTTGTGGTTGTGGGAGCGGGCTTCGCCGGGCTGTCCGCCGCCCGGGAGCTGACCCGGCTCGGGCACGACGTCGTCGTCCTGGAGGGCCGCGACCGGGTGGGCGGGCGCTCGTACACCGCGACGCTGGCCGGTGCGCGGGTGGATCTGGGCGCGACGTTCGTGGGGCCGACCCAGGACGCGGTGCTGGCGCTGGCCGATGAGCTGGGCTGCGAATCGACGCCGACCTACGGGCACGGCAAGAACCTCATCCGCTGGCGCGGGCGGGTGCGCTCCTACCGCAGCACCATCCCGCGGCTGTCGATCCTCGAACTGCTCGACGTGTCCCGCATCCAGTGGCGGTTCGACCGGATCAGCCGGCGGGTGCCGGTCGACGAGCCGTGGGCGTCGCCGATCGCCGCGCAACTCGACGCGATGTCGCTGGACCGGTGGTTGCGATCGGTGCACGCCGGGGCCTCGACGCGGGACCTGATGGCGATCATGGCCAGGGTGACCTGGGGCGCCGAACCCGGTGCGGTCTCGATGCTGCACGCCGTCCGCTACGTCAAGGCCGCCGGCGGTCTGGACCGGATGCTCGACGTCGAGGGCGGCGCCCAACAGGACCGGTTCGCCGGCGGCACCCAGCAGATCGCCATCCGGATGGCCGAGGCGCTCGGGGAACGGGTGTTGCTCGACGCGCCGGTGCACCGCATCGACCGCCATGCCGACGGCACCGTGACGGTGACTTCCGGGCGCGGCGAGTTCGCCGCGGGTGCGGTCGTCGTCGCCGTGGCGCCCGAACACCGCGGCGCGATCGAGTTCGACCCACCGCTGCCGGCCGAACACGGCGCACTGCTACGCAATTGGCCGCAGGGCAATCTGAGCAAGGCCTACGCCGCCTACGACACACCGTTCTGGCGGGCCGACGGTTGCTCCGGCGAGGCGCTCTCCGACGAGGGCCCGGTGTTCATCACCTTCGACGTCAGCCCCGACGATGCGCCCGACGGCGGGTCCGGGCCCGGGATCCTGCTGGGATTCACCGACGCCCGCACCTTCGACCCGCTGCCCCCGGCCAGGCGGCGCGAGGTCGCGCTGTCCGGCTTCGCCGCACTGTTCGGCCCGGCCGCCCACCGGCCCACCGACTACCTGGACCACCGCTGGAGCGCCGAGGAGTTCGCCCCCGGTGGGCCGACGGCAGCCGTACCGCCGGGTGCGTGGACCGCGCACGGGCCCTGGCTGCGCCGGCCCTGTGACGGCATCTTCTGGGCAGGCACCGAGACCGCCGACGCGTGGACCGGATTCCTGGACGGGGCGGTGCGCTCCGGGCTGCGGGCTGCCGCCGAGGTGCATTCGCGTTCGGTCAGGAGCTCGCGCGACGCTCCCGGTTGATCGAATCGATCAGCCAGCGCAGTTGCTGGTTGACGTCGGCGGGTTGTTCCAGGATCGCGCAGTGGCCCCCGTCGAGTTCGACGAACCGGGCCAGGTTGGGCACCGTCGCGGCGATCCGCCGCGACGACACCATCGGCAGCAGCCGGTCCTGGGTGCTGCCGATGACCAGGGTCGGCACCGTCAGGTTCTTCATCCCGATGTGCTGTGGGCCGAGGTGTTCGACCAGCACCCGCGCCCAGCCGCCGCGTCCGGCCGGCGGGGTGGCGTTGAACAGCTCGAAGACGAACTGCGCGACCGACGGGTCGGCATCACGCCCGACCGCCATCGTCGAGACGAACCGCCGGCTGGGACGGTCCGCGACACGCACCAGCGGCGCCGCGCCGAACGTCTTGAGCAGCGTGCCCGCCGCGCGCACCCGGGCGTCGGAGAACTGCGCGGGCACCGGCAGGAAGTTGACGTTGCGCAGCAGATCGCCGGTGGTGGTGTTGATCAGGGCGGCCGCGTCGGCGAGCCCGGAAACGCGGTCCGGGTGCCGCTCGGCCCATGAGGTGATCGCGATGCCACCCATCGAATGTCCGGCCAGCACGGCCCGCTCCCCCGGGGCCAGCGTGGCCGCCAGCACCGCGTCCAGGTCTGCGGCCAGATGGTCGAGGCTGTACCCGCCGCGGCGCGGCGGCACCCCGCTGCGGCCGTGCCCGCGATGGTCGTAGGCGATGACCCGGTAGTGCTCGGCCAGCTCGGCGATCTGATGGGCCCACACCCGGATCGCGCAGGTGATGCCGTGCGCGAGGACGATCGGGTAGCCGTCGTCGGGGCCGAAGACCTCGGTGTGCAGCCGCACCCCGTCGGACGAGCGCACCTCGACGACCCGCCCCTGGGGCAGCGCCTGGGCCGGGGCGAATCCCGCGCCGCGGGTTCGGTTGCTGCCTCGTGCCATCCGCATGCTCCTCGGTCCCAGCGACGTTGCCGTGCCGCCGACTGTACCGGTGGGGCGCCGCCGACGACCTCAAGTCGCGACGGCGTTAAATGGTGGCCATGCGTGCGATACAGATTGCCCGGCTCGACGGCCCGTCGGCCGCCGAGCTCGTCGAGATCGAGGAACCCACCGGCACCGACGAGGAGGTGGTCGTCGATGTGCACGCCGCGGGGGTGGCCTATCCGGACGCCCTGCAGTCGCGCGGTCTCTACCAGTACAAGCCGGAGATGCCCTACATCCCGGGAGCCGAGATCGCCGGCGTGGTGCGCAGCGCACCGGAGGCCGCGCACGTGCGGGCCGGCGACCGGGTCGCCGGTCTGACGATGCTGTGCGGGGCGATGGCCGAGGTGGTGTCGCTGCCTCCGGAGCGGTTGTTCCGGCTGCCCGATGCGGTCTCCTTCGAGGCGGGGGCCGGCATCCTGTTCAACGACCTGACGGTGCACTTCGCGCTGCGCACCCGGGGTCGGCTGAGCAACAGCGACACGGTGCTCGTGCACGGGGCCGCCGGCGGGATCGGGACCTCGACGCTGCGGCTGGCGCCGGCCCTCGGGGCGGCCCGCACGATCGCGGTGGTGAGCGACGAGGACAAGGCCGAGGTGGCTCGGGCGGCCGGCGCCTCCGATGTGGTGCTGGCCGACGGGTTCAAGGATGCGGTGAAGGAGCTGACCGAAGGGCGGGGCGTCGACATCGTCGTCGACCCGGTCGGCGGGGACCGGTTCACCGACTCGCTGCGGTCGCTGGCGCCCGGTGGGCGCCTGCTCGTGGTCGGGTTCACCGGCGGTGAGATTCCGACGGTGAAGGTGAACCGGCTGCTGCTCAACAACGTCGACGTGGTCGGAGTGGGTTGGGGGGCCTGGACGATGCGCCATCCGGGCTATCTGCAGCAGCAGTGGGCCGAGCTGTTGCCGCTGCTGGCCTCGGAGGCGGTCAGCGCTCCCGACCCGATGGTGTTCGGCCTCGAACGCGCCGGGGAGGCCATCGCGTCGCTGGAGGACCGCACGGCACGGGGCAAGGTCGTCGTCTCGCTGCGGTGACGTCCGGCGGGTCCGGTCAGCTGATCCAGTCCGGCTGGGCGGCGACGTCGACGGCCGAGAAGTCCTTGTGCGGCAGCCCGGCGATGGTGCCGCCGTCGACCACGAACTCCGACCCCGTCGAGTAGCTCGAGTCGTCGCTGGCCAGGTACACCACCAGGTTGCTGACCTCTTTGGGTTGGGCGATGCGGCCCAGCGCGCTGGGGAAGATGTCCTCGGGGACCCAGTCGGCCATCGGGGTCTTGACCAGGCCGGGGTGGATCGAGTTGACCCGGATTCCGAACGGACCGAGCTCCAGGGCAACGGATTTGGTGAGCCCGCGGACGGCGAACTTGGTGGCGGTGTAGCCGTGACAGCCGATGGTGCCGGCCATGCCCTCGATCGAGGAGATGTTGATGATCGAGCCGCGCCCGGCTGCCTTCATGGTCGGGGTGACGGCGCGGATGCCGAGGAAGACGCCGGTCAGGTTGATGTCGAGGATGCGCTGCCACTCCGAGAGCGGGTAGTCCTCCACGGTGCCGATGTTGAGGATTCCGGCGTTGTTGACCAGCACGTCCACCCCGCCGAACTCGGCGACGGCGATGTCGACGGCCCGGCTCCAATCGTCGGGGCTGGTGACGTCGAGGTGGACGTAGCGGGCGGCGTCGCCGAGTTCCTTGGCGACCAGTTCACCCTCGGCGTCGAGGATGTCGGCACACACCACGCGCGCGCCGTGGGCGACCATCTCGCGGGCGTGCGAGGCTCCCATGCCCCGGGCAGCTCCGCTGACGAGTGCGACCTTGCCGGCCAGCCGTGTGCCCATGGGTGCTCCTGTCGGATCGACGAATCGTGACCGGCGCGATCGCGGGACGGGTGCCCCGGTGTGGCCTCCGCCACACCATACATATTGCGGACTACTGGGTGGTCAGGTTCGGGTCGTCGTCGTGCCGGACGAGGAAATCCAGGACCGCGTCGGCGAACAGGTCGTTGCGGTCACCGGCGACCATGTGGCCGGCGCCTTCGACATCGACGAACTCGACCTGCGGAAACCGGTCCAGGAACTCGGTGGCTTTCGGGCGGCTGACCAGGTCGCTGGCCTGGCCGCGGACCAGCAGCATCGGCACCGCGTCGGCGAGGATCGCTGCGACGGCGGTGTGCAGGCGTTCGGTGTCGGTCACCTCCAGCGGCGGGTGCGCGGCGGTCCCGTCGATGAACTGGGGATCCCAGTGCCAGTACCAGCGATCCCCGCGGCGGCGCAGATTGTTGCGCAGCCCGTCGAGGTCGGCGGGGCGCGGACGGTGCGGGTTGAACGCGGCGATCATGTCGGCGACCTCGTCGAGTGAGCCGAAGCCGTCGACCATCCGGTCGGCCATGAACGCGTGGATCCGTTCGGCTCCCGAGGGGTCCATGTCCGGGACGATGTCGACCAGCACGACGGCCGAGGCGATGCCCCGGCACAGCTCACCGGCCAGCAGCATGGAGGTCAGCCCGCCCAGCGAGGCGCCGACGAGCACCGGCCGCGCGGGCAGCCGCGCCAGGATCTCGCGCACGTCGGCGGCGAAGCTGGTCACCCGGTAGTCGCCGTCGGCGGCCCAGCCCGATTCACCGTGGCCGCGCATGTCGACGGTGACGGCCTGCCAGCCGCGCTCGGCGACGGCCGCGGCGGCTCGCCCCCAGGAGCGTCGGGTCTGTCCCCCACCGTGCAGGAACACCACCGCCCGGGCGTCCGGATCCCCATGCCGGTCGGCGGCGATCACCACGCCCCCGTGCCCGTCGGCGAGGAACCGCTGCGCTGTCGGGGGCCCTGAGGTCATCTTCGGATGGTAGAAGGGCCCCGCTGGTAGAAAGACCGCGCCCCGGCGGACCGGTGGGCCATACTGCGACGGTGAACGGTCTTGCGGGTAAGGGCATTCTGGTGACCGGCGCGGCCTCGGGTATCGGTGCGGCGACCGTGGCGCGACTGTCGGGTGAGGGCGCGGTCGTCGTCGGTGTCGATCAGGCGGTCGATACGCCGCCGGAGCTCTTGGCCGCGGGCAGCTACCTGCGCGGCGACGTGCTCGACGCCGCCGTGGTGCGGACGGCGGTCGACGCGGTGGTCGCGGCGGCCGGCCGGCTCGACGGGGTGGTGCACTCCGCCGGCGTGGGTGGCGGCGGACCGGTGCATCTGCTGCCCGACGACGAATGGGACCGCGTCGTCGACGTCAACCTCAAGGGCACGTTCGTGGTGATGCGCGCCGCGCTGGCGCAGATGATGACCCAGCCGCGGGTGGACGGTGAGCGTGGCTCGGTGGTGACGCTATCGAGCATCGAGGGCCTGGAGGGAACCGCGGGCGGCAGCGCCTACAACGCGTCCAAGGGAGGGGTGGTGTTGCTGACCAAGAACGCGGCGATCGACTACGGCCCCAGTGGAATACGGGTCAATGCCATCTGTCCGGGGTTCATCGAGACCCCGCTGTTCGAATCGGTGATGGGCATCCCGGGCATGGAGGGTCCGCGCGACGGGCTGCGGCACGAGCACAAGCTGCGCCGGTTCGGCAGGCCGGGCGAGGTCGCCGCGGTGGCGGCGTTCCTGCTGTCAGCCGAGGCGAGCTTCGTCAGCGGTCAGGCCATCGCCGTGGACGGTGGCTACACGGCGGGGCGTGACCATCAGGTCACCGAGCTGATGGGGCTCGGCGAGCAGTAGTCACCACAGCACGGCGATGGCCGCCGCGGCGAAGGACAACACGCCGACCCCGACGAACATCGGGCGCGGAACGGGTGATTCGGTGCGTTTCTGACGGGCCAGGCCCATCCCCAGCAGGCCGCCGATGATCACCAGCAGGACGAGTTTGACGACGATCTTCGGGTAGTTCAACTCGATTCCGGCCGGCCAGGGGGCCGCGAGCGCCACCCCGGTGAGCAGCGAGGCCAGCAGGCCGTAGTTCATCACCGGGGTGAGGCGGAATCGGCCGGCGGCCGCCTCGGCGACCCACGCTCCGAAGGTCACCGCGAATCCGACGATGTGCAGCAGGACAACTACAGCCCGTAGTACCTCCATGGGGCGAGACTACAACAGCACAATGCCCCCGCAGGCCGGAACGCACACCCCGCCACTCTCACGGCGGGGTCAGCGCGACGGCGAGCATCCGTGCCGTGAGCGCCACCATGGCGTCGCGATCGGAGTCGGCCGGACGCAGCAGCGCGATGCGCAGGCAGGCACTGGAGGTGACGCCCATCGTCAGGAACACCAGGTCGGCCAGCTGCTCCGGGGTGAGATCCGGACGCGTCCTGCTGGGGATGGCGCTGCCCAGCGGCAGCAGGCTGCGCTCGATCTCCTCCATCGCGGTGTGGTTCAGGTAGGCCGGCAGATCGAAAGATGAGGAGGTGAGTGCGGCCTGCAGGATCGGAGCATGCTTCTCGTACGCCGTGGTCAGCGTGTCCACCACGACCAGCGCGGCCGCCTGCGGGTCGAGATCCACCGCTCTGCCGACCCCGGCGACGAGTTCGAACGAGATGTCGCGGGTGGCCTCGTCGACCAGTTCGGCCAGCATCGCCGCGCGGTCCGGAAAGTAGCGGTAGACAGTGCCGATGCTGACGTGCGCAGCGTCGGCGATGGCCTGGGTGGTCACCGCCCCGGCCCCGCGAGCCGCGATCAGCTTGAGCGCGGTGTCGAGCAGCCTTCGCCGCTGCTCGCGCGCCCGCTGCTGTTGTGGCCGCGCCCGCCGCTGGGTGGACACCTGACCTCCGTGAAAGGTGAGTAGTAAGTGAGGGCTTCTCATGTTTGCATAGCGGTATGACCCGTGCGAGCAATCCGGCACCGGCGTCGGTGCCCAATGCCGACGTCGCCGTCCGCCGATACGGTCAGCACGGCCGACGATGGGTGCGCGGGGTGAACGAAGCCGACCCGCCGGCCGACGCGGTCGTCGCCGACTTCGCGACGCTGCCGGCCGGCGCCGGGATGGCGATGTTCCGGGCCGCGGCCGCAGGCGGAATCGAGACGGTGGCCGACGCACCGGAATCGCTGCGCGCGTTGTTCGCCGAGGTCGACACCGAACCCGCCTGGCTCGAGCATGACCGCCTGGACCGGGCCGCCGGCCACCTGGTGCGACACATGGGCCCGTACGGGATCGTGCTCGCCGCGGCGTCGTTGACCTCCGGGGCGATGAACTCCACCGCGGGGATGCCGTTGTTGATGACCGGCCGCTACGCCAGCCAGGCCGCGGTGCGATCCCTGGAGGTGGGCTCCTGGCTGGAAACCATCCTGACCCCGGGCGGGTTGCGCCGCGACGGGGCCGGTTTCGCCACCACCCTGCGGGTCCGACTGATCCACGCGTTCGTCCGCCGCCACCTGTGGAACAGCGGCGAATGGGACGAAACCGCCTGGGGCGCCCCGATCTCGCAGAGCTACATGGCCTTCACCATCACCGAGTTCGGGCACATCGCCCTGGCCGCGATGCACAAGCTCGGGGTTCGCTACACGCGGCGCGAACTCGACGACATCTACCACCTGTGGCGCTACGTCGGACTGCTCAACGGCGTGCACCCGGAGCTCAACCCGGCCGGCGAATCCGACCACATCCGCATCGAGAAGCTCTACGCGCTGACCGCCACCGACCCCGACGAGGGCGACCGGGACTTCGTCCGCGCCCTGACCGACGACTACCTGGCCGTCGAGATCGCCGAGTTGCTGCCGCTGGGCGGCTACCCGAAGCACGCCTATGCGGTGAAGCTGGTCAACGGGTTGACCCGGGCCTTTCTCGGTGACCGGGCGGCCACCAAGCTCGGCGTCCCCGACACCGCGCTCAAGCACCTGCCTGCGGTGCTGAGCCCGGCGCTGGGTGGTGTCAACCACCTGCTGGGCGCGATCCCCGGATACACCTGGCTGCGCACCCGCCGCGCGCTGGCCGGTCACGCCGAGTTGATGAGCGCCCAGCGCGCCCGCTACGGCATGACCCACGATCTGGTCGACGCCGCCCCGCCGGCCGGCGCACCGCACCCGGCCACCGCC
>NZ_JBSWXU010000089.1:0-21917 GCF_056160785.1 Mycobacterium sp. ABE4_509
GGCCAGGGCCGCCGCGCCGCCCGGCCAGCGCAGCTCACCGCCCGACACCGACACCGGCAACTCCGCACCGGCGAAACCGTCGGGGAGCGCGGTGAGCCGGATCGTCCCCGTCGAGCGGTATTGCGGGCCGGCGATCACGCTCTCGGCGACCGCGCGCAACTGGCTTCGGGTGTCGGCGTAGCGCCGACCGAACGCCTCGAACGCCTCGGACGTCCCGGACGTGTCGGCCATCGCGGCTCCTCTCACCCGACCCTCGGTGTCGCACCGGCACCCCAGCGTTACACGGATGCGCCGCCGACGGGGATGTCATCCTCGATGTCATGGCACCCGCGCACGCCCCACCGGTTCGACCTTCGGTGCTGGTGTTCGACGTCAACGAAACACTGATCGACATCGATGCGCTGGCACCGGTGTTCGAGGACCTCTTCGGCGACCGCCGGGTGCTGCGCGAATGGTTCGGTCAGCTCGTCACCTATTCGATGACGGTCACCCTGGCCGACAGCTATGTCGACTTCTTCGCCCTCGGCCGTGCGGTCCTGCAGATGACCGGCGCGGTCCACGGGGTGACGGTCACCGGCGGCGACCTCGAACGGCTGGGCCGCGGTATGCAGTCGATGCCCGCGCACCGCGATGTCGAAGAAGGCCTGACCGCGTTGGCCGGCCGCGGCTACCGGTTGGCCACGTTGACGAACTCTCCCCCGGCCGGCGGCTCGCCGAGCCCGCTGGAGACCGCCGGTCTGGCCGGATACTTCGAGCGCCAGTTCACCGTCGACACCCTCGGGGTGTTCAAACCGTCGCTGCGGCTCTACACCGACGTCGCGGCGCAACTCGGTGTGGCACCGTCGGATTGCCTGATGGTCGCAGCACACATCTGGGACACGATCGGCGCTCAGCGCGCCGGCATGCAGGCAGCCTTCCTGGCCCGCCCGGGCAACGCGGTCCTGCCGCTGGACACGCTGCCCCAGCCGACGCTGGTGGCCGCCGACCTCATCGAACTGGCCGCTCTGCTCGACTGAGCGAGCGGCCGCCTCAGACGGTGAAGCCCAGCGCGCGCAGCTGTTCGCGACCGTCGTCGGTGATCTTGTCCGGACCCCACGGCGGATTCCACACCCAGTTGATCTTGATCTCGTTGACCAGGCCCGCACCGACCAGAGCGGTGCGCGACTGGTCCTCGATGACGTCGGTCAGCGGACATGCCGCCGATGTCAGCGTCATGTCGATCAACGCGACCGGACCGCCGTCCCCCTTCTCCACGCCCAGGCCGTAGACCAGTCCGAGGTCGACGACGTTGATGCCGAGCTCCGGGTCGACCACGTCGCGCATCGCCTCTTCGAGTTCGGCCACCAGGTCGTCTTCGGGCAGTGCAGTGTCACTCATGAAATCTCCTCAGCTTCTTCAGTGTCTTCCCCGCCGCCGGCCTCCGCCACCGCGGTATCCGATGCGCTGGCCTCCGCCACCGCGGCCTTGAACGCCGTCCAGCCCAGCAGCGCGCACTTCACCCGCGCCGGGTACTTCGCGACGCCCGCGAACGCCACCCCGTCACCGAGCACCTCTTCGTCGCCCTCGATGCGGCCGCGCGAGGACACCATCTCCGAGAACGCCGCGACCGTCTTGAGCGCATCCCCGACGCTGTGGCCGATCACCTGATCGGTCAGCACCGACGTGGAGGCCTGACTGATCGAGCAGCCCTGACCGTCATAGGAGATGTCGGCGACCGTCTCGCCGTCCTCGGACAACGCCACCCGCAGCGTGATCTCGTCACCGCACGTCGGGTTGACGTGGTGCACCTCGGCGCCGAACGGTTCCCGCAGGCCCCGGTTGTGCGGGTGCTTGTAGTGATCGAGGATCACTTCCTGGTAGATCTGCTCGAGTCTCATCAGCTCCGCTCAGTCCCCGAAGAACTCCACGGCCCGGCGCACCCCGGCAACCAGACGATCGACCTCGTCGAGGGTGTTGTACACCGCGAACGACGCCCGCACCGTCGCGGCGATCCCGAAACGCCGGTGCAGCGGCCACGCGCAGTGGTGACCGACACGCACCGCGACGGCATCATCGTCGAGCACCTGCCCCACGTCGTGGGCGTGGACGCCGTCGACCACGAACGACGCCGGCGAACCGCGGTCGGTCATGTCGGTGGGGCCGATGATCTGCACACCGTCGATCTGGGCCAGCCCGGCCAGCGCGGCGGCGACCAGCTCGCGTTCGTGGGACTCGACCGCAGCCATCCCGATCTCGTTCAGGTACCGCGTGGCCGCGGCCAGGCCGACCACCTGGGAGGTCATCGGAGTGCCGGCCTCGAACCGCTGCGGCGGCGGCGCATACGTGCTCGTCTCCATCGTGACCGTCTCGATCATCGAGCCGCCGGTGATGAACGGCGGCATCGCATCGAGCAGTCCGGCGCGACCGTAGAGCACGCCGATACCGGTCGGGCCCAGCATCTTGTGCCCGGAGAACGCCGCGAAGTCCACGTCGAGGGCATGCAGATCCACCGGTTGATGCGGCACCGACTGGCAGGCGTCGAGCACGGTGAGCGCACCGACTTCCCTGGCCCGCTTCACCAGCTCGCCGACCGGGGCCACCGCGCCGGTCACGTTCGAGTGATGGGTGAACGCAACCACTTTCACTCGTTCGTCGAGCTGCAGCGAGTCCAGATCGATCCGGCCGCTGTCGGTGGCGCCGTACCAGCGCAGCTCGGCGCCGGTGCGGCGGCACAGCTCCTGCCACGGAACCAGGTTGGCGTGGTGTTCCAGCTCGGTGGTGACGATCACGTCGCCGGGTCCGACGGCCCGCTCGAATCGGCTGTCTCCCAGCGTGTAGGCCACCAGGTTGATGGCCTCGGTGGCGTTCTTGGTGAAGACCAGTTCCCCGGCGTCGGCACCGACGAACGCCGCGATGTCCTCGCGACCCTGCTCGTAGGCGTCGGTCGCCTCCTCCATCAGCTGGTGCGCACCGCGGTGCACCGCGCCGTAGGAGGTGGTCAGGAAGTCACGCTCGGCGTCCAGCACCGCCAGCGGCTTCTGTGAAGTCGCGCCGGAGTCCAGATAGGCCAACTGGTTTCCGCCACGCATCACCCGGCTCAGGATCGGGAAGTCCGCCCTGATCCGCTCGACGTCGAGCGCATCGTCCCGGTGCCGGCCGGGCGTCCGCACGGCCGTCATGTCAGGCTCCGGCGGCCGCGGCCTGGGAGAAGCGCTCGTAGCCGTTTTCCTCGAGCTCGTCGGCGAGTTCGGGACCACCGGACTCGATGATCCGGCCGTCGACGAACACGTGGACGAACTGCGGCTGGATGTAGCGCAGGATCCGGGTGTAGTGGGTGATCAGCAGAACCCCGCCGTCCTCGGCCTGGGCGTAGCGGTTGACGCCCTCGCTGACCACCCGCAGCGCGTCGACGTCGAGGCCGGAGTCGGTCTCGTCGAGGATCGCGATCTTGGGTTTGAGCAGACCCAGCTGCAGGATCTCGTGACGCTTCTTCTCGCCGCCGGAGAACCCCTCGTTGACGCTGCGCTCACCGAACGACGGATCGATCCCGAGGTCGCCCATCGCGCCCTTGACCTCTTTGACCCAGTGCCGAACCTTCGGCGCCTCGCCACGCACCGCGGTCGCGGCGGTGCGCAGGAAGTTCGACATCGAAACACCGGGCACCTCGACCGGGTACTGCATGGCCAGGAACAGCCCGGCGCGCGCCCGCTCATCGACGGACATCTCCAGCACATCCTGCCCGTCGAGGGTGATCGACCCGGAGTCCACGGTGTACTTGGGGTGGCCGGCGATCGCGTAGGACAACGTCGACTTGCCGGACCCGTTGGGTCCCATCACCGCATGGGTCTCGCCGGAGCGCACGGTGAGGTTGACGCCCTTGAGGATCGGGATCTGCTCGCCCACCGCGTCGGGGTTGGCGACCGAGACGTGCAGGTCTTTGATTTCCAGAGTGGTCATGGTCAGTTGCTTCTCGATTCGGTGATCGCTAGTTCACGTTCAATGGCTTCGGTCAGTCGCTCACGCACAGCGGGCACGGCGATCTTGGCGATGATCTCGCCGAAGAACCCGCGGACCACCAGGCGACGGGCGGCCTCCTCGGGAATCCCCCGGGAGCGCAGGTAGAACAGCTGCTCATCGTCGAAACGCCCGGTGGCGCTGGCGTGCCCGGCTCCGACGATCTCGCCGGTCTCAATCTCCAGGTTGGGCACCGAGTCCGCCCGGGCCCCGTCGGTGAGCACCAGGTTGCGGTTGACCTCGAAGGTGTCGGTGCCGGTCGCCGCGGCACGGATGAGCACGTCTCCGACCCACACGGTGTGCGCGTCGGGCTTCTTCGAGTCCGGATCCCCCTGCAGCGCACCCTTGTAGAGCACGTCGGATTTGCAGTTGGGCTGGGCGTGGTCGACCAGCAGCCGGGACTCGAAATGCTGACCGTCGTCGGCGAAGTAGGTGCCCAGCATCTGCGCGTCACCACCCGGCGCGCTGTACCGCACCGTCGCGGTGGTGCGCACCACGTCCCCGCCGAGGGTGACGTTGACGTGCCCGAGCACCGCATCCTTGCCGAGGGTGGCGTGATGGGAGCTGACGTGGACCATGTCGTCGGCCCAGTCGGCGATCCAGATCACCCCGACCCCGGCGGAGTCGCCGACGATGATCTCCACGTTGTCGGCGTAGGTTCCGCTGCCGCGCAGGTCCACAACCACGATGGCGCGGGACAGTTCTTCCACCCGGATCTGCAGGTGGCCGTAGGCCACCGCGCCTTCGCCCGGCCCGGTGACGGCGATCTCGATCGGTTCGGCCACCTCGGTGTCGCGCGCCACGGTGACCACCGTGGCCGAGTTGAACGAAGAGAAGGCCTGTGCGGCGACCCGATCGGTGGGCGCCCCGGCCGCACCGAGGCGCTCGTCGTCGCGGCCGACGGTCTCGACGGTGACGCCCGGGCGCTCGGTGACGGTGACGCCGGCCGAGCCGGTCGCGGGGGCCGAACCGTCGTGCAACCCGCGCAACCGCCGCAGCGGGGTGAACCGCCAGATCTCGTCACGACCACCGGGCACCTCGAATGCCTCGACGTCGAAGGACGAGAACACCTCGCCCTTGTTGACGGCCGACAGGGCCGAGCCCTCCACGGCCTGGGTCGCGTCGGAAGTCAGATTGGAAGTCAGATCGGAAGTCACTGTTATCCGACCGCGCCTTCCATCTGCAGTTCGATCAGCCGGTTGAGCTCCAGCGCGTACTCCATCGGGAGCTCCTTGGCGATCGGCTCGACGAAGCCGCGCACCACCATGGCCATCGCCTCGTCCTCGGTCAGGCCGCGGCTCATCAGATAGAACATCTGGTCCTCGCTGACCTTGGACACGGTGGCCTCATGGCCCATCGTCACGTCGTCCTCGCGGATGTCGACGTAGGGGTAGGTGTCGCTGCGGCTGACCGTGTCGACCAGCAGCGCATCGCATTTGACGCTCGACCGGGAACCGTGCGCACCCTTGTTCACCTGGACCAGGCCGCGGTAGGAGGCCCGGCCGCCGCCGCGCGCCACCGACTTGGACACGATGTTGCTCGACGTGTTGGGCGCCAGGTGCAGCATCTTGGCTCCGGTGTCCTGGTGCTGTCCCTCACCGGCGAAGGCCACCGAGAGCACCTCGCCCTTGGCGTGCTCACCGGTCATCCACACCGCCGGGTACTTCATCGTGACCTTCGAGCCGATGTTGCCGTCGACCCACTCCATGGTGGCGCCCGCCTCCGCGCGGGCCCGCTTGGTGACCAGGTTGTAGACGTTGTTCGACCAGTTCTGGATCGTGGTGTAGCGGCAGCGGCCACCGGGCTTGACGATGATCTCCACGACTGCCGAGTGCAGCGAGTCGCTCTTGTAGATCGGCGCGGTGCAGCCCTCGACGTAGTGCACGTAGGCGTCCTCGTCGACGATGATCAGGGTGCGTTCGAACTGCCCCATGTTCTCGGTGTTGATCCGGAAGTAGGCCTGCAACGGGATGTCGACGTGCACGCCCGGCGGCACGTAGATGAACGAACCGCCCGACCACACCGCGGTGTTCAGCGCGGAGAACTTGTTGTCCCCGGCCGGGATCACCGTGCCGAAGTGCTCCTTGAAGATCTCCGGGTGCTCGCGCAGGGCGCTGTCGGTGTCGAGGAACAGGACGCCCTGGGCCTCAAGATCCTCACGGATCTGGTGGTAGACGACCTCGGACTCGTACTGCGCGGCGACGCCGGACACCAGGCGCTGCTTCTCGGCCTCGGGGATGCCGAGCTTGTCGTAGGTGTTGCGGATGTCCTCGGGCAGGTCTTCCCAGCTCGCGGCCTGCTTCTCGGTGGAGCGCACGAAGTATTTGATGTTGTCGAAGTCGATGCCCTCGAGGTTGGAGCCCCAGTTCGGCATCGGCTTCTTGTCGAAGGTGCGCAGCGCCTTGAGCCGGATGTCGAGCATCCACTCGGGCTCGCTCTTCTTCGCCGAGATGTCGCGGACCACCGCCTCGGACAGCCCCCGCTGGGCGCTGGCGCCTGCGACATCGGAGTCAGCCCAGCCGTAGCCGTACCTGCCCAGCGAGGCGATGGCCTCTTCCTGGGTCAGAGGTGCGGCGGCAGCCTTGGAGACTGCAGCCTCCGGTGTGAGTGTCATTGCGACGCACTCCTTTTGCTCTGGTGGTGGCCCCGGCGCGGGCTGTGCGCCGGAGTTCGTACTCGGTCGTGCCGGTCGGCGGTCAGCTCCCCGGCTGCCCTGCCGGGCTGAGCGGGACGTGGGTGGTGCACGCACAGTCGCCGTTGACGATGGTGGCCAGCCTCTGGACGTGGGTACCCAGAACCTCGGCCATGGCCTGCTGTTCGGCCTCGCACAGTTCCGGAAACTCCTCGGCCACGTGGGACACCGGACAGTGATGCTGACAGATCTGCACGCCCTGCACCGGTCCGCCCACGCGTGTGGTCGTGGTGGCGTACCCGGCGTCGCTGAGCGCATCGGCGATCCGGTCGGCGGCCTCCTCGACCTCATCGTCGGTGCCGTCGGAGTGGTCGACACCGGCGAGGATGGTGTCGATGCGCCGGCGCGCGAAGGTCCGTACGGCGTCGTCGCCGCCGATCTCGCGGAGCTGGCGCATCGCCGCCGAGGCGAGGTCGTCGTAGGTGTGCTCGAGTTTGGCCCGGCCCGCCGCGGTCAGCCGGTAGCGCTTGGCCGGCCGGCCCCGCCCTTCCTGCTGCCACGAGGCGGCGGCGTTGGCCTGTGCGTCACCGGCCTCGATGAGAGCATCGAGGTGGCGGCGCACCCCGGCGGCCGAAAGGCCGAGCTGATCACCGATGTGACCAGCGGTGGTCGGGCCCGATTCCAGCAGCAGCTTGATGATCGCGCCCCTGGTGCGCCCGTGCGAGTCCCCATCCGCGGCCTGCTTCGACACCTGCGCAGGCACCTGCGCCGGCACGGTCGAACGCTGCGAACGGATTTTCACAACACCAGTGTGACGCAATTACCGCAGCGGGTCTAGGAAGGGCACCCTAATCGGCGCCTGTTGGGATGGTCACATCGTCTCGTCCCGGCCGGACGGGAATATCCGGCGGCTACGCTGCCCTCGTGGCAGGCCGCCTCCTTTCCCTCAGCACCTCGATCGCCGGTTGGCACGGCGACGAGCGCGCGGTCGGCACCCCACTCAACGACGCCGAACTCATCGCGATGCGGCGTACCCGCCTGTTCGGTGCCACCGGAACCGTGCTGATGGCCATCGGCGCACTGGGCGCCGGGGCACGCCCCGTCATCCAGGACCCGACCTTCGGAGTGCGGCTGCTCAACCTGCCGTCGCGCATCCAGACCGTGTCGCTGACCATGACCACCACCGGCGCGGTGATGATGACGCTGGCCTGGTTGATGCTCGGCCGGTTCGCCCTCGGCGAGCGCCGGATGACCCGCAGCCAACTGGACCGGACCCTGCTGCTGTGGGCGTTACCGCTGCTCATCGCCCCTCCGATGTACAGCAAGGACGTCTACTCCTACCTGGCCCAGAGCGAGATCTCGCTGCAGGGCAGCGACCCCTACCGGGTCGGGCCGGCCACCGGGCTGGGGCTCGACCACGTCTTCACCCTGTCGGTGCCCAGCCTGTGGCGCGAAACGCCGGCTCCGTACGGTCCGCTGTTCCTGTGGATCGGGCGGGGAATCTCGGCGATCACCGGGGAGAACATCGTCGAGGCCGTGCTGTTCCACCGGCTCATGGTGCTGATCGGGGTCGGGCTGATCGTGTGGGCCACCCCGCGGCTGGCCCGCCGGTGCGGGGTCGCCGAGGTGAGCGCGCTGTGGCTGGGCCCGACCAATCCACTGCTGTTCATGCATCTGGTCGCCGGGATCCACAACGAGGCGTTGATGCTGGGCCTGATGCTGACCGGCACCGAGTTCGCGTTGCGCGGCATCAGCGCGGTCAGAGGTTCGCCACCGCGACTGAGCGCGGACCTGCGCAGGTCACGGGCGTGGCCCCGTGGCCGCGCCGACTGGGCACGCTGGTATCCGGCGGCCATGCTGGTCGGCGGCACGGTGCTGATCACGATGTCCTCGCAGGTCAAACTCCCCTCACTGCTGGCGCTGGGGTTCGTGGTGATGGCCCTGGCCCACCGGTGGGGCGGCACGGTCCGGGCGTTCCTGTACGCCGGCGGGCTGCTGGGCACCGTGTCGCTGGCGGTGATGGCCGTCATCGGCTGGGCCAGCGGGCTGGGCTTCGGCTGGCTGTTCACGCTGGGCACGGCCAACGTGGTGCGCAGCTGGATGTCCCCGCCGACGCTGCTGGCGCTGGGCACCGGCCAGGTCGGCATCCTGCTCGGCCTCGGCGACCACACCACCGCGGTGCTGGCACTGACCCGTGCGATTGGCGTCAGCCTCATCGCGGTGATCGTGACCTGGCTGCTGCTGGCGGTGCTGCGCGGCCGGCTGCATCCGGTGGGCGGGCTCGGCGTCGCGCTCGGCGCCACCGTGCTGCTGTTCCCGGTGGTGCAGCCGTGGTATCTGCTGTGGGCCATCATTCCGCTGGCCGCGTGGGCCACCAGGCCGGGCTTCCGCGCCGCGGTGATCGTGGTGACGCTGGTGGTCGGCATCTTCGGGCCGACCGCCAACGGCGACCGGTTCGCCCTGTTCCAGATCGTGTTGGCGACGCTGGCCAGCGCGGTGATCGTGCTGCTGCTGATCGCGCTGACCCACCGCCGGTTGCCGTGGCGGGCACTGCCGCGAACGGCCTCGGGCCGCCCCGCCGGCGAAGCCGACGCACCTCCCGGGGACCCCCCGGCGCCACCAGCGCCACCGACCCCCAGGACCGACGCCTACGCTGAGTCTCCGTGACCCCGCGCCCATCTGCCGCCGGACCTGCGCACGAGCGCCCGTCGGCGCCCGTGCGGCTGCGCGCGGTCACCAAGCGGTACGGATCCACCACCGCGGTGTCCGGGCTCGATCTCGAGGTGGGCCCCGCCGAGGTGTTCGCCCTGCTGGGCCCCAACGGGGCGGGCAAGACGACAACGGTGGAGATGTGCGAGGGCTTCCTCAAACCGGACTCCGGGTCGATCGAGATCCTCGGTCTCGACCCGGTGGCCGACAACGCCGCGGTGCGGGCCCGCACCGGGGTGATGCTGCAGGGCGGCGGCGCGTATCCGGCGGCCCGGGCCGGTGAGATGCTCGACCTGGTGGCCGCCTACTCGGCCGACCCGCTGGATCCGGCGTGGCTGCTGAGCACCCTGGGACTCAACGACTCGGCCCGCACCCCCTACCGCAGGCTGTCCGGCGGACAACAACAGCGTCTCGCCCTGGCCTGCGCGGTCGTCGGCCGCCCGGAACTGGTGTTCCTCGACGAACCCACCGCGGGCATGGACGCCCACGCACGCATCGTGGTGTGGGAGCTGATCGACGCGCTGCGCCGGGACGGGGTGACGGTCGTCCTCACCACCCACCAGCTGGCCGAGGCCGAGGAACTGGCCGACCGCATCCTGATCATCGACCACGGCGCGGCGGTCGCCACCGGCACCCCGGCCGAACTGACCCGCAACGGCGCCGAGAACCAGCTGCGCTTCCGCGCCCCCCGAAAGCTGGATCTGAGCCTGCTGGTGTCGGCGCTGCCGGAGAGCTACCGGGCGGTCGAGACGGCCCCGGGCGAGTATCTGGTGGAGGGCCACATCGACCCCCAGGTGCTCGCGACCGTCACCGCGTGGTGCGCCCGCCTCGACGTGCTGGCCACCGACATGCGTGTCGAACAGCGCAGCCTCGAAGACGTCTTCCTCGATCTGACCGGCCGGGAGCTGCGTCCATGAGTGGCATGAGCGACAACAGATTCGCCCCGGGGACGTTCTCCCCGGATCCGCGTCCCGCACCGGTGCCCCGGATGCTGGCCGCACAGTTCGGCCTCGAGTTGCGCCTGCTGCTGCGCAACGGCGAGCAGCTGCTGCTGACCATGTTCATCCCGATCACGCTGCTGGTCGGGATGACCCTGTTACCGCTGGGCTCGTTCGGACCCAACCGCGCCGCCACCTTCGTGCCCGCGATCATGGCCCTGGCGGTGATCTCCACCGCCTTCACCGGCCAGGCCATCGCCGTGGCCTTCGACCGGCGCTACGGGGCGCTCAAACGGCTCGGCGCCACCGCCCTGCCGGTGTGGGGCATCATCGCCGGCAAGTCGATGGCCGTGGTGTCGGTGGTGATCCTGCAGTCCGTTCTGTTCGGCGCCATCGGCGCGGCGCTGGGCTGGCGGCCGCCGATCGCCGGGCTCGCGCTGGGCGCGGTGATCATCGCCCTGGGCACCGCTGTGTTCGCCGCCCTGGGCCTGCTGCTCGGCGGGACGCTGCGCGCCGAGATCGTGCTGGCCGTGGCCAACCTGCTGTGGTTCGTCTTCGCCGGCCTGGGTGCTCTGACCTTGGACAGCGGCGCGGGGGGCGTGGTCCCGTCGGCGGTGGCCTGGGTGGCGCGACTGACCCCGTCCGGGGCGCTGACCGAATCGTTGTCCCAGGCGATGACGCTGTCGGTGGACTGGTTCGGGATCGCCGTGCTGGCCGGGTGGGGAGCCGTCGGCGCGGTGTGCGCACTGAAGTGGTTCCGCTTCACCTGAGCCGCCCCTACTACGGGGCGTAGTTAGCAAGGCTCTACCATCACAAGGTGCCCGTGAAACGACTATTCATGCGGCTCGTCGACCTGCTTCCGGAACCGAGCCTGCGCACGCAGCGCATCGTCGCCGCGGCCGTGATCCTCACCCAGGGCGGTATCGCCGTCACCGGTGCGATCGTGCGGGTGACCGCCTCGGGGCTGGGCTGTCCCACCTGGCCGCAGTGCTTCCCGGGCAGCTTCACACCCGTCCCGCACCCCGAGGTGGCCGGCATCCACCAGACCGTCGAGTTCGGCAACCGGCTGCTGACGTTCCTGGTGGTGCTGACCGCCGCGGCGGCCGTCATCGTGGTCGTGCGGGCGCGACGCCGCCGCGAGGTGCTCGTCTATGCATGGCTGATGCCCGCCTCGACCGTGGTCCAGGCGGTGATCGGGGGCATCACCGTGCTGACCGGCCTGCTGTGGTGGACGGTGGCGATCCACCTGCTCGCCTCGATGACGATGGTCTGGCTGGCGGTGCTGCTGTTCGTCAAAGTCGGCGAACCCGACCGGGGCGCCTACCGCACCCGGGTGCCGGGCCCGCTGCGCCACCTGACCGTCCTCAGCGCCGTCACGCTGGCCGCGGTGCTGGTGACCGGAACGATGGTGACCGGAGCCGGGCCGCACGCCGGCGACAAGAGCATCGAACGTCCGGTGCCGCGCCTGCAGATCGAGATCACCACCCTGGTGCACCTGCACTCGTCGCTGCTGGTCGCCTACCTGTCCCTGCTGATCGGGCTCGGCTTCGGGCTGCTGGCGGCGCATGCCGCCCGCGCCGTGCTCAAGCGCCTCGTCGTGGTGGTCGCGCTGGTGGCCGCTCAGGGCCTGCTGGGTGCGATCCAGTTCTTCACCGGCGTCCCGGAAGCCCTGGTCGCCCTGCACGTCGCCGGTGCGGCGGCCTGCACCGCCGCCACCGCCGCGCTATGGGCTTCGATGCGAGAACGGACCGAGGCCGAAGCGCTCCAGCGCTGATTCGACGGCCAGCGCGAACACCCGCTGCCGGCGCGCCCGGGTCGCGTCGTCGAGTTGGCGCCAGCCCAGCGACGGCTCGACCAGCTCGAGTTCCAGCAGCCGGGGAGCCTCGGGCCCGCCGAGCACATCGACCCGGGCGTAGAGCAGATCGCCGGGCGTGATGCCGAGATGGGCGGCGGCGGCTGCCAGGGCGGCATGACCGACGTCCCACAGCTCGAAATCCGGATCGGCAGGCGCCAGCCGCTCCTCGGCGTAGGTGCCCGACTCGTCGAAGACCGGCGCACCCCCCGGCGGCGGCAGGATCGGCCCCTTGGTGAACGCGTGCGAGGCCGCGCCACCGACGAACACCAGCGCCGTCTCACCCGCGCTCACTCTCGGGTCGTAGGGCTGCACCAGGACCGTCTGACCGGCCTGCTGCAGCGCCGCGGCGTGCGCCGCGGCCGCGGCCGGGTCCGTGAACCGCAACGCGCCCACCGACCCGGCTCCGACGGCCGGCTTGACGACGACCTCGCCGCCCTCCGTGCCGGGTGGCAGCGCGAAGCCCTCCCCCGGCGCGACGAACACGCTGGGCACGGTCGGCACCCCGGCGGCAGCCAGGTCGCCCAGGTAGCGCTTGTCGGTGTTCCACGCGACCACCGCGGCAGGGTTGAGCAACCGGCGCACCCGCCGGGTCCAGGCCAGGAATTCGTCGAGGCGCTCGGTGTAATCCCATGCCGCGCGCAGGATCACCAGGTCGGCGTCCAGGGTCGCCGGGTCGTCCCAGGGCAGCCAGCGCGGATGCAGTCCACGGCGGCGCAGCGCCTCGACCAGACCGTCGTCGTCCCCGTCGCCCTCGGGCAGCGCCGCGCACCCCGCGAGCACGACGCGGGGGTGGAAGACATCGGGACGGGCCAGCTTCATGAGCGGAGAAGATGTTACCGAGGGAGGCATGATGGGCCCTATGTACGCCATCGAAGTCGCCGAAACAGGCGGGCCGGAAGTTCTGTCCCACGTCGAGAAGCCGCAGCCCGAACCGGGCCCCGGCCAGGTGCTGATCCGCGCCGAGGCGATCGGCGTCAACTTCATCGACACCTACTTCCGGTCCGGGCTCTACCCGCGTGAGCTGCCGTTCGTCGTGGGCAGCGAGGTGTGCGGGGTCATCGAAGCCATCGGTGCCGGGGTCGCGGCGCTGACCGTCGGCGATCGGGTGGTCACCGACAAGGCTTCCGGCGCGTATGCCGAATACTGCGTGGCCCCAGCCGACTTCGTCGCCTACGTGCCCGACGGGGTGGCCCCCGACGCGATCGCCTCGGCGCTGCTGAAAGGCATGACAGCGCACTACCTGCTCAAATCGACCTACCCCGTGCAGCAGGGCGACACCGTACTGATGCACGCCGGTGCGGGCGGCGTCGGACTGATCCTGACGCAGTGGGCCACCGCGCTGGCCGCCCGGGTGATCACCACGGTGTCCACCCCGGACAAGGCGGAGCTGTCCCGCCAGGCCGGCGCGGTCGAGGTGCTCGACTACCCCGACGGGGGCGAGGGCGGCGCACAGGCGTTCGCCGCCCGGATCCGGGAACTCACCGACGGCGACGGCGTCGCCGCGGTCTACGACGGCGTGGGCGCGTCGACCTTCGAAGCCAGCCTGGCCAGCCTGGCGGTGCGCGGCACCCTGGCACTGTTCGGCGCGGCCAGCGGCCCGGTGCCCCCGGTCGACCCCCAGCGCCTCAACGCGGCCGGATCGGTGTACCTGACCCGGCCCAACCTGGGCCACTACACCCGCACGTCCGACGAATTCTCCTGGCGGGCCGGTGAACTACTCTCCGCCATCGCCGACGGCACCCTGTCTGTCACCGTCAGCCGTCGCTACCCGTTGCGCGACGCCGAACAGGCGCACCGGGATCTGCAGGGCCGCAAAACCGTCGGCTCGGTGGTGCTGGTGCCCTGACTCAGACCGCGAAGAGCGCGGGCAGGGCCAGCGCGGAGTCCACCGCCAACGCCAGGAAGACCACGGCGAGGTAGTTGTTCGACTGCAGGAACAACCGCAGCGGCTTCACCGGCTCGCCCCGGCGCACCCCGGCGTAGAGCTGGTGGGCCATCACCAGGAACCAGGTGCCGGCCACGATGGCCACCGCGGCGTAGAGCCACCCCGCCGCCAGCGCCAGGGCCAGCGTCGCCGCCACGGTGAGCCAGGTGTAGATCAGGATCTGCTTGGTGACCTGCTGCTCGGTGGCCACCGCCGGCAGCATCGGCACACCGGCGGCCTTGTAGTCCTCCTTGTAGCGCATGGCCAGCGCCCAGGTGTGCGGAGGTGTCCAGAAGAAGATGATGAGGAACATCACCAGTGCCGGCCACTGGATGGTGCCGGTGACCGCCGACCAGCCGATCATCACCGGCATGCAGCCGGCCGCCCCACCCCACACCACGTTCTGCGAGGTGCGGCGCTTCAGCAGCAGCGTGTAAACCAGCACGTAGAACGCGATGGTGGCGCCCGCGAGGTGCGCCGAGAGCATGTTCGTCGTCCACCACAGCCAGAAGAACGAGGCCACCGACAACGTCAGGCCGAAGATCAGCGCGTGGCTGCGCGGCACCGTGGCGCGGGCCAGCGCCCGCCGCTCGGTGCGTTTCATCACTTTGTCGATGTCGGCGTCGGCGACACAGTTGAGCGTGTTGGCGCCCGCGGCCGCCAGCAGACCACCGACCAGGGTGTTGAGGATCAGCAGCGGGTCGACGGTGCCCCGATCGGCGAGCAGCATCGCCGGAATGGTCGTGACCAGGAGCAACTCGATGACCCGCGGTTTGGTCAGCCCGATGTAGCCGAGCACCCGGTCGCGGAGCCGGACCGGCCCCGCGGGTGCGTCGTCGACGAGGTGGCCTTCGCGAATCCGCACGCAACCATCTCCTCAACGACAACGCGGGCAACCCCACGGGGCATCTACTACAGAGGATGGTAGACCGCCGGTGTGGGTACCCGGAAGCGCAGGGTCTGCTTCCGCACCGCCGGGGAAGGGATGACCTCTGCGTTGTCGCACCGTTCCGCACTAGGGTGGGCGGTGCGGATCACTCACTCATTTTCGGATGCCCCGCCCAAATCAAGGAGTGCGCCTCGTGACCACGCTCGAAGAGATCAACGCCCTCACCCGGCCCAACCACCCGGATGACTGGACGGAGGTGGATACCCGGGCGGTCGACACCGTGCGGGTGCTGGCCGCCGATGCGGTCCAGAAGGTCGGCAGCGGCCACCCGGGCACCGCGATGAGCCTGGCGCCGCTGGCCTACACGCTGTTCCAGCGCCAGATGCGGCACGACCCCAGCGACACCACCTGGCTGGGCCGCGACCGGTTCGTGCTGTCGTGCGGGCATTCCAGCCTGACCCTCTACATCCAGCTCTACCTCGGCGGGTTCGGGCTCGAACTGTCCGACCTGGAGGCGTTGCGCACCTTCGGATCCAAGACCCCGGGCCACCCGGAGTTCCGGCACACCCGCGGCGTGGAGATCACCACCGGCCCGCTGGGCCAGGGCCTGGCCTCGGCGGTCGGCATGGCGATGGCCGCGCGTTACGAGCGCGGCCTGTTCGACCCCGACGCCGCCCCCGGAACCAGCCCGTTCGATCACCACATCTACGTGATCGCCTCCGACGGCGACATCGAGGAGGGCGTGACCAGTGAGGCGTCCTCGCTGGCCGGCACCCAGCAGCTGGGCAACCTCATCGTGTTCTACGACAAGAACCAGATCTCCATCGAGCACGACACCAACATCGCGCTGTCCGAGGACGTCGCGGCGCGCTACCGCGCCTACGGCTGGCACGTCCAGGAGGTCGAGGGCGGCGAGAACGTGGTCGGGATAGAGCAGGCGATCGCCGAAGCCAAGTCCGTCACCGACAAGCCGTCGTTCATCGCGCTGCGCACGATCATCGGCTATCCCGCCCCGAACAAGATGAACACCGGCGGGGTCCACGGCTCGGCGCTGGGCGACGACGAGGTCGCGGCCACCAAGAAGGTGCTGGGATTCGACCCGGACAAGACCTTCGAGGTCGGCGAGGATGTCCTGACCCACACCCGTTCCCTGGTGGGTCGCGGCAAGCAGGCCCACGAGGCCTGGCAGCAGGACTTCGACGCGTGGGCGGCCCGCGAGCCCGAGCGCAAGGCGCTGCTCGACCGGTTGCTGGCCCAGGAACTGCCCGAGGGCTGGGACGCCGACATCAGCTACTGGGAACCCGGCTCGAAGGCGATGGCCACCCGCAAGGCCTTCGGTGAGGTGCTCAACGACGTGGCACCCAAACTGCCCGAGCTGTGGGGCGGTTCGGCCGACCTCGCCGGCAGCAACAACACCACCATCGACGGGGTCAAGTCGTTCGGTCCCCCGTCGATCTCCACCGACGACTTCAAAGCCGACTGGTACGGCCGGGTGCTGCACTTCGGCATCCGCGAACACGCGATGGGCGCCATCCTGTCCGGAATCGTGCTGCACGGGCCCACCCGGGCATTCGGCGGCACCTTCCTGCAGTTCTCCGATTACATGCGCCCGTCGGTGCGGCTGGCGTCGTTGATGGACATCGACACCATCTACGTGTGGACCCACGACTCGATCGGCCTCGGCGAGGACGGACCCACCCACCAGCCGATCGAACATCTGGCGGCGCTGCGGGCGATCCCGAATCTGTCGGTCGTGCGTCCCGGCGATCCGAACGAGACCGCCTACGCGTGGCGCAGCATCATCGCGCGCGGCAACGGAAGCGGCCCGGTCGGTTTCATCCTGACCCGGCAGGGAATCCCGGTACTGGAAGGCACCAGTTCCGAGGGTGTCGCCCAGGGCGGTTACGTGCTCGGCGGCGGAACGGCCACCGACGCCGACGTCATCCTGATCGCGACCGGCTCCGAACTGCAGATCGCGGTCGAGGCCAAGAAGATGCTGGCGGACAAGGACATCACGGCGGCTGTGGTGTCGATGCCCTGTATGGAGTGGTTCGAGTCGCAGCCCAAGGAGTACCGCGACAGCGTGCTGCCGCCCACCGTGTCGGCGCGGGTCGCCGTGGAGGCCGGGATCGCCCAGAGCTGGTACAAGCTCGTCGGCGACACCGGGGAGATCATCTCCATCGAGCACTACGGCGAGTCCGCCGACGACAAGACGCTGTTCCGCGAGTTCGGGTTCACCCCAGAGGCTGTGGTGGCCGCGGCGGAACGCACGATCGCCAACTGACCTGCCTACCAGGCACAACCGAGAAACCGAGGTTTTCATCATGACCCAGAACACGAATCTGGCGCAGCTGTCCGCCGCGGGAGTGTCCGTATGGCTGGACGACCTGTCCCGCGAACGCCTGCAGACCGGCAATCTGCAGGAGCTGATCGACACCAAATCCGTTGTCGGCGTGACCACCAACCCGTCGATCTTCCAGGCCGCGCTGTCCACCGGCGACGCCTACGACGAACAGGTCAACGAACTGGCAGCGCGCGGCGCCGACGTCGACGCCACCATCCGCACCGTGACCACCGACGACGTCCGCAACGCCTGCGATGTGCTGGCCAAGCAGTACGAACTGTCCGGCGGCGTGGACGGGCGGGTGTCCATCGAGGTCGACCCGCGGCTGGCCAACGACACCGACAAGACGATCCTGCAGGCCGTCGAGCTGTGGAAGATCGTCGACCGGCCCAACCTGCTGATCAAGATCCCCGCCACGCTGGCCGGCCTGCCCGCCATCACCGCCGCGATCGCCGAGGGCATCTCGGTGAACGTGACGCTGATCTTCTCCGTCGAGCGGCACAAGGCGGTCATGGACGCCTACCTCGCCGGGCTGGAGAAGGCCAAGGAAGCCGGCCACGACCTGTCCAAGATCCATTCGGTGGCCTCGTTCTTCGTCTCCCGGGTGGACAGCGAGATCGACAAGCGTCTCGAGAAGATCGGCACCGACGAGGCGATGGCGCTGCGCGGCCAGGCCGCCGTCGCCAACGCGCGGCTCGCCTATGCCGCCTACGAGGAGGTGTTCCTCGGCGGCCAACGCTTCGAGGCGCTGAAATCCGCCGGCGCCAGGGTCCAGCGACCACTGTGGGCGTCGACCGGTGTGAAGAACCCGGACTACTCCGACACCCTTTACGTCACCGAGCTGGTGGCGCCCAACACGGTGAACACCATGCCGGAGAAGACGATGGACGCGGTGGCCGACCACGGTGTGATCACCGGCGACACCGTGACCGGCCGGGCGGCGGAATCCCACGAGGTCTTCGACAAGCTGGCCGCGGCGGGCATCGACCTCGACGACGTCTACAAGTTGCTGGAGGACGAGGGCGTGGAGAAGTTCGAGAAGTCGTGGGAGGAACTGCTGGAGGCCACCCAGGGCCAGCTCGACGCCGCCAAGAAGTGATCCGCCGGCGATGACGAAAGCCTGGCACAACCCGCTGCGGGACAAGCGCGACAAGCGCATGCCACGGATCGCCGGCCCGTGCGGCGTGGTGATCTTCGGTGTCACCGGTGACCTCGCCCGCAAGAAGTTGATGCCGGCGATCTACGACCTGGCCAATCGCGGCCTGCTGCCCCCCTCGTTCGCGCTGGTCGGCTTCGCCCGGCGGGACTGGGCCGACGAGGACTTCGGCCAGGTGGTCTACGAGGCGGTCCAGCAGCACTCCCGCACCCCGTTCCGCCAGGAGGTGTGGGACCGGCTGGCCGAGGGGTTCCGGTTCGTCCAGGGCACCTTCGACGACGACGCCGCCTTCGACAAGCTCGCCGAGACCCTGGGCAAGCTCGACGCCGAACGGGGCACCGGCGGCAACCACGCGTTCTACCTGTCCATCCCGCCCAAGGCTTTTCCGGTGGTGTGCGAGCAGCTGCAGAAGTCCGGGCTGGCCCGCCAGCAGGACGACCGCTGGAGCCGGGTCGTCATCGAGAAGCCGTTCGGGCACGACCTGGCCAGCGCCCGTGAGCTCAACGAGGTGGTCAACAGCGTCTTCCCCGAAGAGTCGGTGTTCCGCATCGACCACTACCTCGGCAAGGAGACGGTGCAGAACATCCTGGCGCTGCGGTTCGCCAACGAGTTGTTCGAACCGATCTGGAACAACCACTACGTCGACCACGTGCAGATCACCATGGCCGAGGACATCGGGCTCGGCGGTCGGGCGGGCTACTACGACGGCATCGGCGCCGCGCGCGACGTCATCCAGAATCACCTGATCCAGCTGCTGGCACTGACCGCGATGGAGGAACCGGTCAGTTTCGGACCGCACGAGCTGCAGGCCGAGAAGATCAAGGTGCTCTCGGCGACACACCCGATGCAGCCGCTGAATCAGACGTCTGCGCGCGGTCAGTACACCGCGGGCTGGCAGGGCAACGACAAGGTGCCCGGGTTGCTGGAGGAGGGCGGCTTCTCACCGGAGTCCACCACCGAGACCTTCGCCGCGATCACCGTCGAGGTCGACACCCGACGGTGGGCCGGGGTCCCGTTCTTCCTGCGCACCGGTAAGCGACTGCCGCGCCGGGTCACCGAGGTCGCGCTGGTCTTCAAACGTGCCCCACACCTGCCGTTCGACTCCACGATGACCGAGGAGCTCGGCAAGAACGCGCTGGTGCTGCGGATCCAGCCGGACGAGGGAATCACCGTGCGGTTCGGCTCCAAGGTGCCGGGCAGTGCGATGGAGGTCCGCGACGTCAACATGGACTTCTCCTACGGCTCGGCGTTCGCCGAGGACTCCCCGGAGGCCTACGAGCGGCTGATCCTCGACGTGCTGCTCGGTGAGCCGTCTCTGTTCCCGGTCAACGCCGAAGTCGAGTTGTCTTGGGAGATCCTCGATCCGGTGCTGGACAACTGGGCCAGCCAGGGCAAACCCGAACCCTACGAGTCCGGCACCTGGGGCCCGCCGTCGGCATTCGAGATGGTGCACCGACTGGACCGGGAGTGGAGGCGGCCCTAGTGATGGCCCGCGCGAAGAACCGAGGAATCCTGCGATGATCGTCGAACTCCCAGACACCACCACCACCGAGATCAACAAGAAGATCACCGAGCTCCGCGAGGAGGGCGGTGCGCTGACCCTGGGCCGGGTGCTGACGCTGGTGATCGCGCCCGACAGCGAGGACACGCTGCAGAGCGCCGTCGAGGCGGCCACGTTCGCCAGCCGGGAGCACCCCTGCCGGGTGATCGCGACGCTGGCCGGCGACGGCGACGCCGGCCGGTCCCGGTTGGACGCCGAGCTGCGGGTCGGCCGTGACGCCGGCGCCGGCGAGGTCGTCGTGCTGCGTTTACACGGCGAGCTGTCCGGGCATGCCTCGGCCGTGGTGCTGCCCTTCCTGCTGCCGGACACCCCGGTGGTGGCGTGGTGGCCGGACAGCGCACCCGAGGTGCCCGCCAAGGACCCGGTGGGCAGATTGGCGATCCGCCGGATCACCAACGCCACCAATGCGCCCGACCCGCTGGCCGCGATCAAGAGCCGGCTGCCGGGCTACTACCCCGGCGACACTGATGTGGCGTGGAGCCGCATCACCTACTGGCGGGCGCTGCTGGCCTCGGCGATCGACGAGCCGCCGTTCGAGCCGATCGAGTCGGCGGTGGTGTCGGGCCTGAAATCGGAACCGGCGCTCGACATTCTCGCGGGCTGGCTGGCCAGCCGGATCGACGGCCCGGTGACCCGGGTGGTGGGCACGCTGAAGGTGGAGTTGCACCGGTCCAGCGACACGGTCACGCTCAGCCGTCCGCAGGAGGGCGTGACGGCGACGTTGAGCCGAACCTCACGCCCGGTGGCGCTGGTCCCGTTGGCTCGCAGAGACGTACCCGAATGCCTGGCCGAGGAGATGCGCCGGCTCGATGCCGACGAGATCTACCACGAGGCGCTGGCCGGAATCGACAAGGTGTCCTACCAATGAAGCCCACGATCGAAACCTATTCCGACACGGAGTCGCTGATCGAGGCGGCCGGCGACCGGCTGGTCGGCTCGATCACCGCCGCGATCGACGCGCACGGCAAGGCCTCGATCGTGCTCACCGGTGGTGGAACCGGCATCGGTCTGCTCGAGCGGGTGCGTGAGCGCGCCGCCGAGATCGACTGGACGAAGGTGCACATCTACTGGGGCGACGAACGTTTCGTGCCGCGTGATGACGATGAGCGCAACGACAAACAGGCCCGTGCGGCGTTGCTCGACCACATCGACATCCCGGCGGTCAATGTGCACGCGATGGCCGCTTCGGACGGCGAGTTCGGTGACGACCTCGACTCGGCGGCCGCGGGATACGAGCAGTTGCTCGCCGAGTCCTTCGTCGACCCCGCCACCGAGTTCGACGTGCACTTGCTCGGGATGGGCGGTGAGGGTCACGTCAATTCGTTGTTCCCCGACACCGACGCGGTGCGCGAAACCGAGCGGATGGTGGTCGGCGTGACCGACTCCCCCAAGCCGCCGCCGCGCCGGATCACGTTGACCCTGCCGGCGGTTCGACGCTCCCGCGAAGTATGGCTGGTGGTGTCCGGGGACGGCAAGGCCGAGGCGGTGGCTGCCGCGGTGGGCGGGGCCGAGCCCAGTGAGGTACCCGCTGCCGGCGCGGTGGGCTCCGAGGCCACCGTGTGGCTGCTCGACGAGGCGGCCGCCTCGAAGCTCTGACATCTCCGAACACGAGAACGGGGCGCCCGGTTGGGCGCCCCGTTCTCGTGCGGCGGTTACTGCACGTCGATGTAGTAGACCTGGCCGGTGACCACGCTCTGGCGGTTGTCGTCGCCGTAGCCGGGGTTGGACACGGTGCCGCGCAGGGCCGGGCCGGACTGGATGTCGACCACGGCAGCCTGGGACAGCGGGGTGTCGGAGAGCCGGTGGACGATGACGCGGTTGCCGTCGGCTTCGAGCTGGCTGATGGTCTGCTGGGCGTCGGATCCGCTGGGGGCGGCGGCGGCCGGGGCGGCCAGGCCCAGGACGGCGGCCGACAG